>JAOAHD010000010.1 GCA_026415395.1 Candidatus Binatia bacterium
CCTCTCGGGGAACGTGTGCCCTCGGGCTACTCCACCGAGCGGGTGCATGAACCCGCTCTGGTCTCAAACCCCTCTCGGGGAACGTGTGCCCTCGGGCTGATGATTAAAAAGATTGAAGTCGTCAATGATTCTCGTCTCAAACCCCTCTCGGGGAACGTGTGCCCTCGGGCAGTGGGAGCCGCTCCGGTCGAAGTTCTGCGCCCTTAGCCTGGGGTTTCCGCCAGTCGCCGCCTGCGTCCACACAATGCTTGTGACTCTACAGGGGGTATACGGTTTAAGCCCCGGAATTGACAGAATTTGCCGCGTGCGCCACTCGTGACACGAGGCATTGCGGAAAATCGCGGAGAAACCCCGCAAAGCCGTCAGAGGCCCGCGACTGGCGCGATTAACCGTCCCAGTGCAGACCTCAGGCGAGCTCAGCGGACCTACGTGCACCGTAACCCACTTTTCAAAGAGCAGGACCCGCCTTCTTGGCGCCAAGGCCCTTTTGCGCGTTCTCGCGCAAGCACGCTCTTGCACGAAAGCCACGGTCGATGCAACGGGACAGCCCCCAATGCCGTCCCCGCTGGGAAGTCCTGGCGAGCGTTTCGTCCCCATGGCAGCGCCTCGGCCCATGATGTCTGTCGGCCCTGTGTGGAGACGAGCTTTTACACCCGACGCGCAAATTGCAACAGGTGCTCGAGGCTCGCGGCAACGTTGCAGCGCGTCATCCCGGCGCGACGGCGATTCACACCGAACCGCGGACCCGTTTGCTCCGAACCCGCCCTGGCTCGGAATCGACCGAGAAGAACTTGCGTTGCCCCTTGGTTCTGTGGCAACACGAGGCCTTTGGGAGGCAGGGATGTACAGCGGCTCCACTTACTTGGTCGCCGTCGCCGGCGTGCAAGCGAAGCGGATTGTCGAGGCGTTTTATGCACTCACGGTCGCAGCACCCAAACCCGTGAAGATCGAGCGCATCGACGTGATCGGAACCCAACGCGTGTGGGATGCCTACCGCGCCACACTCGGGCCTCACGCGAGCATTCTCTCAAAGGTCGCTCGGCAACACGGGATCTGTGTACCCGAACTCCGCTTCCATCTCCTCACGAACCCCTCGGGCACAGAGCCGCTCCGCGATTTGCTGACCACCGACGATAACATGGCAGCATGGCGACAAGTCCTCGAAATCGTTCGGACGCTCATCGCCGAGAGCAGCACCCTGCTTGGGGTATGTGCTGGCGCCCGCCAAGCGCTGCGGCAAGCGCTGACCCTCGCCTTTCAACTTTTGGCCCGACCGCAAGATCGCCTCTTCGACATCCGCGTGCGCGGACTGCTTGCCGAAGCGCGTCCCACCGCGGGCCGTGCACGGCGCTCCACACCAAGAGTGGTCCTCAGCGAGCTTCCGTTTCTACGTGTGCAGGAATTACCCCGCCGCGCGGACGCCCTCGAGCAACCTACCCTCGTCGCCGCTGTGCAACCGGGGCTTGACGATCATCCCCAGCCGAGCCTGGAGTTCCACCTGGACGAACGGGGAACGCTCACCCGCGTAGTCGTGGACGGTCGCACGCTTTGGCCCAATCGGCTGCGGATCCGCTTGCGCCAACGCGATCTTGTTCTTTGGCTTCACCTCGCCCAATTGCGGAAACAGCACTGCCCAGCGCCCTCATCCGTGGTGACCGCTCCTCCCTGCCACCGCGTGGCCGATGCGCAGGAAATCCCCAAAGATGCGGAAACGGCGCAGTGGGCACCGTTGCCAGAGGCCAAGGGCGCTCGCTCGGGGTTGGATCCGCACACCGGCGCCGCCAACGGCTCCCCGATCCGCCCCTGCCCTTGTTGCTTCCGTGAGGCTGCTCAGCTTTCCGCGTTCGTGCCTGAGAGTGACCGCGAGCTTCCCGACGAATATGTCCGGCAAGCCATGTCCCGCATCAAACGCGCCCTATCCCAGTTCGGCTTGCCCTTGGCTCACCTCGAGGCTGTCAGGTTTCGCGGCGCTGGGAGCCGCCCGCATACGTCCTACGGAATCCATCTCGACCCCGACCGCATCACGATCCGGACCCCCAATCCCTAACCCAGATCTGCAAGCGCCAACGGTTGGTGGCAACGTTGCCAACTCCCCCACCCCTCTTTCCTCGGGTTTCCTTCCTCCAATAGGCTTCGTTGCCATGACAGAGCAACGCATCCACGAAACGGGCCAATCCCCCGGAGTGGAGGCGGTGAGGCAGTGGAAGAACCAGGGGAATTGGGAAGAGATCGCTAAGCAATTACCGGAAATTCAGCGACCCGTCCAGGTAGCCCAAGCCGACCTCGCAAGCGAGGTGGGATTTGCGCTTACCCAACTCGGGCGCCTGGAAGAGGCCCGGGCTCTCTACACCGAGTTGTACGAAGCTGCCCCAAGCCATCGCATCGCCAGCGGACTGGCCTACATCCACTACCTCGCTCTGCTGCAGCACAAAATCAAAAAGCCGCGGCTGAACGACCCAGAATCCTGGCGAAGGGGTTTCGAACGTTGGATTGCGGAAGCGCTGCGCTTGGAACCGAAATCCCTGAAAGACAAGTATCGGCTAGCCGTTTACCACGCGAGTATCCTGGCGCAAAAAGATGCAGTGGCCCTCCGGCTGTTCCGCGAAGTGATCGGTCTGTTCGAGGCCCTGCCAGAAGAGGTGCGGAACGAACAGCACCGGTACTTTAAAACTTACGTCATGGCGCTTTACGGTGCGGCTCGCTCCGCTTATCGCCTAAAGCGCTACGAAGATGCACGCCGGTACATCTATCGCTGCATTCGCGTGGACAAGAATCGCAACCACCAAGAACCCCTCTTCAAATTTTTCCTGGCGGGAAAAGTCCTGTTTGCTCTGGGCGAGCATGCCGACGCGGAACGCGCATTGCGGATCGCGTTGGAGCATGCCCGACATCGCGAACACGATTTCGTTTATGCCCTCCTGGCAGAAATTGCCTTAGCGACGAACCGACCCGCCGACGCCGTCAATTGGCTGGAGTCGAACGTCCGACCGCACCACCGAAAGCCGTACATTTGGCGACTGCTGGGCGATGCGGAACTCGCCCGCGGGGAGCGGCGGCGCGCATTGAAGCTCTACAAAAGTTCGCTGTTGAAAGATCACGTCGGCCGCCACCTGACGTTGTTCAAGATGGGGCAGATTTACGAGAGCATCCGCGAATTCGGCGAGGCGCGCCGCTGTTATGAGCAGGCAGCCGACTTCCGGCGCCGGCGCTACGTGACCGAGTATCCGGAAGCACTGGAGGCGCTTGCCAAGCTCTGCGAGCAGCAAGGAGACATCGAAGGAGCACGTAACGCTTACAAGAGAATGGCTCTGCTGCCAACGTTTGCGGATCGTGCTCAGGCTGAACTCGCCCGACTGGCAGGCTAGCAACAGCGGGCAAGCAAATTTGTTTTGGGGGCAACAATGGCAACGCGAGAGAGCAGTTCCTCTTCAGTCGCCTCAGGACATCTCGCACTCGCTGCGCGTGCAGCAGCGGAGGGCAATTATGCGCTCGTCAAAGAGCTCTACGCGGCTGCTGCAGCAGCGGGTGCGGTAGAGGGCGAGCGCGCGAAGTGGGCCTTGCTCCTGATCGAAGCGGGCGAACTCGAAGAGGGCTGGAGGCTCCAGGGCCAGCAGCCGGAAGGCATCCTGAGCCAAGAGAAGGGCTCGCAGCCGGAATCAGAGGACACGGGAGACGACTTTCTCACCTTCGAGGCCACTCCCCGCGTGGATCAGGGGAAGACACCATCCACGGACACTGCGTTGATTGAGCTCTTTCGACGTTGGTTCGCCGGCCGTGGCGATGTTTACGCGCGCCAATGGTACGACGCTCGCAACGATCGAACGGGCTATGTCCCTGTGCGAGAGCCGCTCGACGATCGCGTGATTGCCCAACACCTCGAAGGGCGCATCACCATTGGTCAGTACCTTCTATATCCAGACCACCACGTAAGTTTTGCCGTGATCGACCTTGACCCGACAAGTGCAGCCCTCGAGCAAGCACGCCTGGAACAAACGGATGAGCTTGGCGGCTTGGGCTTACCCGCACTGCGTGAGTACGCCAGTCGCATCGTCCGTACGGCGAGAGAGCTCGACGTGCCCACTTTGCTGGAGGACACGGGTGGGGCAGGGTTGCACATTTGGATCTTTTTTGCCCCGCGTGTTCCTGCCCGCCGTGCCCGTGCCTTCGTGCGCGAACTGCTCTGGCGCAGTGGGTCGCAACCGGCGAGTGTCGTGGTGGAGATCTTCCCGAAGCAAGACGAACTTACCGGCAAGGGTCTCGGCAACCTCGTGAAGCTGCCGCTCGGGGTACATCAAGCAACCCTTCGCCCCTCGCGCTTCTTGCAAGGTGAAAGTCTGGAACCCCTACCAGAGCTGTCTGCCCTGCGGAGCGTTTGCCCGGTGGATCCGGTGATCTTTGACCGACTGCTGAACGACAGAGTGGTACCGCTGCGTCCCCTGCAAGCGCCAACTCCAACGCCGCAAGAGCCAAGTCTTCCGACGAGTCCCCTGGGTTCTCCCCGCGCGTTAGCCGAAGCCCTCGCGGCCATCGAGAGCCGGAAGCCCGTGGCGGAAGCCGTCGACCGCGTTTTGGAAAACTGCGCCGTGCTGAGAGAGCTCGCGCGGAGGGCGCTCGAAGGGGAGCCCCTACCTACGACGGGGTTGAGGTGCCTGCTCTACAGCATTGGCCTCATTGGCCGCGACAATCCCGTCATCGAGCAAATTTTTGCGCGCACGGGTGCAAGCAGAAAGGAGCTAGAGCGGGTCCGCCGTGGCCTACAGTCGCCAGTGGGCTGCAGGCGCCTCAAGGAGTATTTTCCACAACTTGCCGAGCGATGTAGCTGCCCTGAGGTACCGGAGGCCGGCTACGCCACTCCGGTGCTGTTTGCACTCTCGGGTTCGCCCCACTTCCACCGCCGCGAACCTTTGTCTCCAGTAGCAGCCGATGAATGGCTGGGATCGGATTTCCCCGACACGGGGAGCTCGAAGGAGGAACTGCGCAAAATCATCGCCCGGTTGGAAGAGGTCGAAAAGATCCTGCGTGAACTTCTCGGGCGTCCGCCATCCAACCCATCTACTCCGGAGAGCTCCGCACCGCCTTGGGAGCCCGCCACCGAAGCTGCCGAAACCTCGCCTTCGGGTGGACGGTCTCCCAAGACCTGATGTGACAGCGAGCTGGGACACAGTGTCGCTTGTCGGGCGGTTTGCGTTCGATACACGGACAAATTCACTCGACTCTTGGGGGGTAGGATGAAAACAGCGTACATCACAGAACCGGGGGCCACCGTGCGCCGAAACGGCCCCGTACTCGAAGTCTGGCTCGGAAACATCAAGCGCACAGAACTTCTCGTCCATGATCTGGATCAGCTTGTCTTGATGGGCAACATCTTGGTTACGCCCGCAGTTCTCGACTTTCTCGTCAACGAACGGATCGACACGGTGTTTTTGTCCCTGCACGGCAAGTTTCGCGGGCGGCTCATGCACCATCACTCGAAGAACGTCACCTTGCGGCTTGCCCAGTACGATGCGCTGCGCGACAAGGGGCGCGCGCTCGAATTTGCCCGGCGGATTGTGCACGGGAAAATTGCCAATATGCGCGCCTTCTTGTTCAAGGCTGCGCGGCGGCACAGCGCTGGGGCGCCACTGACCGAAACCGCCCACCGACTCGGAGCGGTGCAGGAACAGCTTGCCGAAGCCTCGACGCTAGATGAAGTTCGCGGCTTCGAGGGGCGCGCTTCCGCTCTGTATTTCGAAGTGTTCAACGTGCTCCTGAAGAATCCGGATTTCGAGTTCTCCGGGCGGAACCGGCGGCCGCCGCTGGATCCGGTGAACGTCTTGCTCTCCTTAGGCTACACCCTGCTGGCCAACGCGGTGGAAACGGCCGTGCAAATCGTGGGGCTCGACCCGTACGTCGGCGCCCTCCACGAAATTGCTTACGGCCGACCGTCGCTGGTGTGCGATCTCATGGAGGAATACCGGGCGATGATTGTGGATCCGATGGTGGTCGCATGCATCAACCAGCGAGTGTTCACCACCAACGACTTCGAACCCGGGCAAGAAGGAGAGCCCATCCGTTTCAAACGAGAGGCGATGAAGTACTTCATCGAACTCTTTGAACGGCGCCTCCGCAACGAAATTTTGTATCCGCCAAGGAATCAGCGGCTCAAGTACCGCCAGGTGATCGAGGAGCAAGTGCGGCACTTCGCTCGGTGCGTTCTCGGTCAGGAGCAACGCTACGAACCATTCGTCGTGCGCTAATTGAGACCTGGAAGGAGGGGGCAATGTTCACGGTGATCGCATTTGACATCTCCGACGATCGTGTGCGCTACCGTGTGGTGAAAGCGCTGAAAAAGTACGCGGTCCGCGTGCAAAAGTCTGTGTTCGAGGCACCGCGGCTGCCGGAAAATCACCTGCGGCGCCTGCAACGGCAGGTCGAGAGGCTGATCGACCCGAAGACGGACCGAGTACGCTACTATTTTCTCTGCGCCGCTTGCAAACCGCGAATCGAAAGTTGGGGGCGTGGCGAGGTCACAGAGTACGAGGAATTTCGCGTGATCTAAACTCACCCTCTGCCGAGGACACCGGTCAGAAGAGCAGTCCAGAGTCGCGGGCTGCACCTGGCCACACCAAAAGCCGAAGGGCACAACGACAGGCGGGTTGCTGAGCGCCCCTGCCAGGTCTCGCCCGCAGCACACAATGGTTTGGCAAATCTTGACAACGCAGCACCTTTCCACGTATGTGCCCGCCTCGAGTGGTGCAGACGATGGGGTGGGAGAGGACGCTGCTGTTCGTTGCCGGATCGTCCCCGCAGGTGATCACCGAAACTGTGTGGGCTCTCTGCCGGCAACGGCCCGTGCCGCGCACGCAAGTGTTCGTCATTACCACCACTGCGGGGCGAGACCACATCGAACAACGACTACTGAGGAGGGGCGGTCCGTGGTCGAGGCTCCAACGCGACTACCCAGCCGCACGCAATTTCCACTTCAATCGCAAGCAGGTGCTCGTGCTGCCAGGGCCGGACCGGCAGCCGCTCGATGATGTTCGCAGCGAAGCCGACAGCAAGGCTGCCGGGGACTTCATTCTGGATTTCGTTCGCAACCACACAAGACCGGAGCACCCTCCCCTGCACGCTTCCATCGCGGGCGGGCGAAAAACGATGGGCTATCTGCTCGCCACCGCAATGGTTTTGTTTGGCCGCGTGGACGACCGCTTATCGCATGTGCTGGTGCGTCCCCCGGAGCTGGAGGGCAGTTCATTTTTCTACCCGCCACCACGGGGCCGCTTTGTGAAGGCCGAGACCCCGGCCGGCAAAACAATTGAGGTTCAGCTGAAAGACGTGTCGATCGATCTTGCCGAACTCCCCTTTTTGCGCTTGCGGCTTTGGCAAGATAGCCGCGACCTCGCCGCAAACAGTTTCTCTGAGCTTGTTCAGCGTTTGCAGCAGCGTTTGGGCCAGGTTGTGCGGCCTACTGTTGAAATCGATGTGGCGCTCTGCCGCTTGGTGTGTGGTGGTGAAGCCATCCACGTTTCTCCCCTGCGGGTAGGGATCTACGCGCTTCTTGCGCGGCGGCGGCAGAGCCATCTTCCCGGGAGCGTTTGCGCTGGTTGCTCTAGGTGCTTCCTGCCGGCTGAAGAAATCGGGCGGGGTTTCAGAGAAGAACTCCGCACGCTCATGCAACAGCTGAAGAGTGTGGCAGTTGGGAAAACGTGGTCAGAGCGCAACTTCCGCCCGGAAATTTCCAAACTCAATGCGCTCCTCGAAGAAAAGCTGGGCAGTGCGAGCAAACCGTACGAAGTGCAAATCAGAGGAGAACGCGGCCAACGTCTTTACGGTATCGCCGCGGCACCAGAACTCCTGATAGTCAGTGGCCTGCCAACCATTGGTGGCAATGTTGCCACGAGTGCCACAGCGGTTGCGTAATCGGTCAGGATCCATCATGAACAAACCGCAGCACGGGAGGCAGCCCGCACAAGCGATTCAGAAGGAGAAACACCTGTGACGAACGTCGATCGCTGGACTCTCAAGATTCACGCGTTTTTGCACGACCCACCCCATAAGCCACTTGCTTTGGGGCGGGGCCACGCGGCACAAGGAGCCAGCATCGCCGAGCGCATCACCGAAAAAGCACTCAGCAACGGCACTGCCAGCCTCATTGCGACAGCGGACCACCTGGCCGCAGGGGCTGACCGGCAGAGCTGGCTCGCGCAATTTCGCGTCGACCCGAAACAGCAACTGCAACTCATCCATCCGCTCGAAGGAAAGCCCATCTTGCAACCCGGAACGCGCAGGGGCCAAGCGTTCGAGCTGGTCTTTCCGACTGAGTGCGTCGATGCGGCCGAACGCATCGGCGCACAACTGCCAGGGGTGATCGGAGAGCTACCGAATAACCGCCTGCGCTTCCTAGTCTTGTGGCGTTTCCTGCCTGAGCTCCTCGCACGGATGGAAGGACGCCAGCGAAATCTAGGCTTGCTTTGGCCGCTCTTACCTGCCGATTCCCGCATGCCCGATCACTCGGTTCTCATTCATGATTCCTTGGTTTCCGCCTTGGCGACGATTTTAGACCAAGGCACCAAAGCTGCCCTTCTCCGCGTACAGTTTGCACCCGTGCAGGACTTCATCGAAGCCTCGCGAAAACTTCGCGATCTCTGGGCTTCGTCGAGCATCCTGGCCGAAACCACTTGGTGCGCCATGGAAACAATCGTCGAGGAGTTTGGTCCGGATCACGTGCTGTTCCCCAGCTTACGCGACGAGCCCCGTTTCGACCGCTGGTTACTTGGCCAACCACAGCTGCGGGAGTGCGCACCGGAGGATCCTGGCAAGCGGCAGCAGTCGCCGCTGTGGGCCGTGTTCGATGAGACCGAGCGCTATCTCCCCCGTGCGCTGCGTACGCCTTCGCTCCCGAACGTGTTCACCGCTGTCATTCCCTACGAGCAGGCCGAAGAGATAGCCCGAAAGGTTGAGAAGAAAGTGCGTGCGTTTTGGGAAGACAGCGTTCGCCAAGCAGGGGACTGCGCAGGCGAAGGACAAGAGTACGGCGAACGGGCGCGCGAGCAAGCGCAAGCCTTGTTGCAAGTGTTCTGGAGCGTGGTGCCGTGGCCGCTCGACCAAAGTCCTCGAACTTGGGTCGCGTCAACCCATGAGACTTGCTGGCACAAGCGTACCCCGATTGTTTCTGAGGCGCTGGCAACCATCGACACCGTAGAGGAAGTGTTCTCCGGGTACGAACCCAATGCTGGCCTCCTGTATCCGGACATAACCGACCAGGCCACGTTGCTGGTTGACGCGGTGAAACGTGAGCGGGCGCAGCACGTTAGCGACGAAGGTGGGCTCAAGTGTAGTTGCTGCGGCGAGCGGCAAGTGCTTGGCGGCAATGACTTTTGGATCCAACGGACCGAAGGGCTTGCCAAACGCAAGGACCGCAAGCGGCTCTCCGAAGGCGAACAGCTTTGCGGACCTTGCACATGGAAGCGCCTATTCGAACTGGAGGGTTTGCGCGAGGAGGATTCCGGCCCCTTCGGCCCTCGCCACCCCTCCACCGGAGATGTTGCCGCAGCCCAGTTCAAGCTGGACGTGATTCTGGCCTGCAGAGACGGCAACAAGAAGCTCCTAGAGAAGGTGAAAGCTTTCGTTGACGCGGTACAGGCTGATGTGAGCGAAGGAAGGCTAGATGAAGGGGATACCCGAGTGTTCTGCCCCCAGGCGGTGGATCTGGCAGCGCGGAAATCGGAGGAAAAGACACTGATTGAGTTTGCCCGAATCGACGGTCAGTGGCTGTTGGACTTCCCGCGCGAAGAGGCACCAGAGGCGAAGCCGGAGGAAACGCTGCGCGCGGCGCGAGAGCTGCGGCGCGCGGCTGCTGACGCCAACATCGATGCGCCGCGCCCGTACTTGGCGGTGATCGATTTCGACGGCGACAGCATGGGGAAGTGGCTTTCGGGGACGCATGAACACTTCCCGAGAGTCTTACAGACTCTACACACGAAGGTCGTCGAGATGCTCAAGGCCGACCACCCCGCGGGCTGGCAAGCCCTCGCCGAACGCCCACGCTTCCTCAGCCCCGCCTTCCACGCGTCGTTGAGTGCAGCCGCTGCAACATTTGCTCGCGTGGCAGCACCGATGACCATCGAAGGGGAGGCGCTACCGGGACACCTCATTTACGCTGGCGGCGACGATGCCTTGTTCCTGGCCCCCGTTCCAGTCGCCCTAGAGCTTGCTCTGCGGTTGCGCCTGCGTTTCTCCGGCTGGCCCAAGAAGTTCGAATCACTCCTTCTCAAAGCGGATGAGAGTAACTTTGCAGGGTTCCGCGAATTGCTTCGTAGCCACTTCAATACGCCGAGCGCTTGGACCTTGGCGACGTTCGGTACGCAAAGTGGTCGCCCTGAGCCTGCCGACCAGTGGGAACAGGTGAGGAAAGTGGGCCTTGCCTTCGGCACGAACGCAACCGCATCCGCTGGGATGTGCGTGTTCCATTACCGCTGGCCCTTGGGTTCGGCGTTGCGAATGGCTCGGGAGGCCCTGAATGCTGCCAAGCAGGTAGCGCGGAACTCGCTCGGGATCATCGTGCAGCGGCGTTCGGGTTCGATCAGTCGGACCGTCTTGCCCTTTTTCCTCAAAGACACATCGGACCAAGCCTCCTCGCCAACAATCTTTCCGGTGCTGAGCCTCATCGAGGCAACCGCAGCGTTCATGAAGGAGGAACAAGGGGTGTCCGCGCGCCTTGCAACCGCGTTCCGAGAGGAGATCGCAGCCCTCCACATCGAACCGCGAGCGGGCAGACTGCCCGGAACAAAGCGCGCTGACAGCCAACTCTGGGACATTGGGGAAGCACTGGCACGGCGTGTGGTTCTCCGGCGAGACTTGGCTGGGAGCAAGCGGTCGGACGAGTCGAAAAAAGAAAATCCCGTGCGCGATTACCTCGAGCGAGTGGTCCTCGACCTCGGCCGCGGTGTACGGGCAACCTGTAAGGACAACCCAGTGCAGGCTCTGTTCGAATGGAGCGAAGCGTTAACTGTGGCAGCATTTTTGGCACGACCTGGGGAGCGGGGGTGAGGCATGGACATTCTGGAATTGGAACCGCTGGATGTGTTTTCCATCCGCTCGGCGCGCCCGTTCGATGTCGGCGGCGTCGTGCATGCGGATTTCGTGTGGCCGCCACCAGCTTGGACTGTAGTCGGCGCGCTCCGCGGCGTGCTCGCGGAACTCCTCGGCCTCCCCGCGGTGGAGTATGGCCGAGCTGGGTCAAACCATCCGCGGTTCGCCAACGTGGTCGACCGCATCGGCAAGCCCGATGGCCCTGCCAAGTTTGTCATCGGCCCTGCACTCGTGTTGGATGTCGAAACGCAGAGCCTGCGATGGCCTGTACCGGCAGATGTCTTCGCCGTGCGGGAAGGCACCCTCAAACTGCGGCGTCTCCGTGCCACGCTCCTGCCGCGCGAATGCCAGTGCAATTTCAAGCAGGGACGCACGTGCGTGCTCGCTCCGCCTTCGGATCTCTCAGCGCACCCGGAAAAATCTCTTCCCCTCCGAGCCTTCGACTCAGGTTTGCTCTTGGAGTGGCTATCCGGCAAGGAGACGTTGGAGCTCGGAGCCCGCAGCGCACAAGACTCCAGTCCAGATTTTTTCACCGAGCCGCGCATCGGGATCTGCATGGACTCGACAGCGAACACAGTACGGGAAGGCCTGTTCTATATGCGTAGCGCCGTGCAGCTTGCTCTCGGGCGCAGCCTCGCGGTTCCATTGCTCGATCGAGGCGACGGCCTGCCTTGGGAGGCCCTGCAGGGCCAAGTTGCGCGCTTCGGGGCCGACGGGCACTTGGTACGCCTTCGGCCGCCGCGCCCGTTCAACCTTCCGCCGGCGCCGGGAGATCGGCCGCTCAAGCGCGCGCGCATCCTTTGTGCTGCACCGATCCACCCAGGAGACTTGGACAACATCGAGGTGGAGGGCCATCAGGTCCGCGTTCTCGCGGTCGCGGCAGGGAAGCCGGTACGCATTGGCGGCTGGCGGCTGCTGACTGTGCGGCGCAACGGAGCGGAAGTCGAGCAAGGCCCCCGCACTTTGCGAACGTACTATCCGGCGGGAACGGTGCTGTACGTCGAGTCGGACGGCGATTTGAGAAAGCTCCACGGGCAAAACCTCGCCCAATGCGAGGAAGAACGGGCTGCAGGGTTTGGATTCGCACTCGTAGGGCAGTGGCCAGAGCAAGTTTAGGAGGAGGTCATTTCATGGCAGAGCAACGGATGTTCGATACACGGCTCCTCGTGATGCTAGCGGAAACACCGGTGCACGCTGGCACGGGCGCAGAGCTTGGGGCGGTCGACCTACCGATTCAAAGGGAACGTCACACACGGTTTCCCACCATCCATGGGTCGGGAGTAAAAGGCGTGTTGCGCGACCTTTCGGAGCGGGTAAACGGCAATGGCAAAGAATCGGTAACGACCGTGCTCTTTGGAAGCCCCCCGCCAAAAGCTGCCGGCGGAGAGGGCCTCGAGGCTGGATCCTTAGTGGTCGCCGATGCTCGCTTGCTCTTGCTACCGGTGCGCAGTGTTGGGCATGCATTCGCGTGGGTTACGTGCCCCTATTTGCTGAGCCGCTTCTTGCGCGACGCTGGCGATTGCCAACCGGACAAACGCGGCGACATTGAGGCCGCAATCAAGGCAAGCACGATTCCAAGCACGGACAAGGGAGTGGTGCACACTGCATTTCCACTTTCCGCGGCGATGATCGAGGAACTCGAGCTACCCGTGGAGAAGAAAGACCTAAATAAGCTCATTGGCCTGCTGCAGCAAATGCTGCCCGGTGGGGCGGAAATGCAGTACTGGCGGGATTTGTTGCCGAAGAACTTGCTCATCGTTCCGGACGACGTGTTTTCGGACCTCGCCTTGCACGGCACCGAGGTAGTCACGCGCGTGCGCCTCAGCGACGAGAAGACCGTCGAGAAAGGAGCGCTGTGGACAGAGGAATACCTGCCGGCGGACTCCCTCCTCTACAGCGTGCTGGGGCTGGAAAGCCGCCGCCTCGCCACGAAGTGGGCCAAGAAGGGCCAACCCACGGGGCCCGCCGATGGTTGGAAGTGGGTGGCCGACCTCGTGCAAAAGAACCCCGTGGCTCAGTTTGGCGGAAAGGAAACGGTGGGGCGTGGCTTCTTCCGTCTCCAACTTTGGCCAGCGGCGGCCAACTAATCAGGAGGGCCCATCATGCCGGAGAAAGCAAAACACATCGAGCAGGAACGGGCTCAGTGGGCACTTGAGACGGTGCGCGAGCTCCAGAAGCAAGTAGGCAAAAAGGACGAGTTGCTCAGCCACATCCGCAAGCTGCCCTCGCACATCCAGACGTCGGGGCTTGCGCAAACGTTATTGTTTTATGGCCAAAAACAGCCGGCCATTGCCGAGGCGCTCGTCCGGCACCTGCAACTGGACGCCAACGGCAACGCGGATATCGCCCACGCGGTCAGTGAGCTTGTGCGAAGCGCAGCCAGAGTGCGCCAGAAGACACGCGATGCACTCAACGCGGCGCAGTGGCTCAAGCGCTTTGCGGAAGTGGAACTGAAATAAGTGCAACGGGACTAAGGCGTCATGATTCGCCGGTTACTGAGTTTGTCTTCCACGCAAGGAGAGGATTAATGCCAAACGGTACACGCGGAGGTGCGCAAAGGCCTGCGGGGCGGGGTGCCGCGGCTGGCGGAGGCCACACAGGCGGCCCTGGCCGGGGACAAGGCGGGGGAAGACATCATGGCGGCGGCGCGGGTGGTGGCCAGGGCGACGGCTTCGAGGTGGCAACCCTCCCCCAAAGCACGCAGGAACTCGTCGAGCACGCACGTCGTGAGAAGTTCGTAGTTCACCCTGCCCTCGAGCTCTCGAAGTTTGTGGAATGGCAGCAAACACAGCGCAAATTGGAACCGAATCGGCGGCGTGCCTACGGTTACGTTATTGACTGCTTGAAGGGGTCGGCAACACTGGCACAAAGTTGGCGTCGTCGGCGCAAGGCTTGGCTTGAGGCTTTGGGTAAGCGGGCGCGGGTCATCGAGGTCGAGGCGCTATCCCCATGCGTCCTCTGGTTGGCTGCACCAACTCCGCTCGAGTTGGGGTTTTGTTTGCACCACACTTACGGCTTGCCGTATCTCCCCGGCTCTGCACTGAAAGGCTTGGCGCGCAAGGCCATGCTCCGGGAGGAACTGGGCGTTCCTGTCGTGGTCCCCGATGACGAGCCAGAAAAGAAGGGGGCAAGCACAACGGACAAGGTGGACGAACTGTTCGGCGCGGGCGGACACGACGGACGAGTCGGGAAGGTAGATTTCCTGGATGGCATTCCGCTGGATGCAAGCTGCCTGGAACTAGAGGTCATGAGTCCGCACCACCCTAAGTACTACCAAGGAGAGTCGAAAGTTCCGCACGATTGCGAGGACCCCATCCCCCTGCCTTTCCTACGGATCAAGCCGACGAGCAGGTTCGAGATTGCGCTCTTTGCCCGCACCGATACGGAGGTTGAGAAGTATCTCGACCAAGCAGAGCGTTACCTCCTGCGCGGCCTCGAAGAGCTTGGCGTGGGAGCCAAAACATCTTCCGGCTATGGCCTCTTCAAACTCGCACTGGCTAGTCCCGCCAAAGAGCATGCGCGCCCCTCTGCGAGTGACGAAACGACCGCGGGCGAGCCGGCGCGGGTTGTCGAGCGAAGAACCATCGCCGGGGCAACAATCGACAGCTTCGATATCGCCAAGGATTTAGTCGTGTTCACTGACGAACAGGGAAATCTTTTCCATGCCTCCATCAAAGAATGCGAACAGCGATTTGGCTTTAACCGCTCCGGTCTAAACCAGCTGCGTACCAGGAAGGTGCGCTTCGAGATCCACGTCGAGGGTACGACGGTCGTCGCCGCGTACAAAAAAAGGGAGTGACGCGATGAAGAGCCAAGAAACACTAGAGGCACAACTTCGCATCGTCACACCAGTGTTCTGTGCTGGCGCGGAGCAGAACGGTGCGTCCGAAATCCGCCCCTTCAGTATTCGCGGGGCGCTGCGCTGGTGGTATCGGGCAGTTGCGGGAGATTCCCTTAAGGAAGAGGCTTCTGTATTCGGCGCTACGACCGGCAACGGCACGGCCTCTCCGATCGCTCTGCAACTCGGGTCCTGGCTTTCCGAAGAAACTCCTCTGGACGACCGATTGCAACCAAAAAGGGCACCGGAGTCAGGGGCAGCGTACCTGGGCTACACCTTGTACCTCGGCAGCAACAACAGAAAGGCGGTGACTCCGGGTAAAGAGCCAGTCACCCTCCGACTCCGGTGGAATTGGAAGCCCGCGTCAAGTGAGAGGCAGCAATACATCCGGAGGGCCTGGGCTGCGTCGTTGTGGCTTTTCGGTCACCTGGGCGGCTTGGGCACTCGGGCACGTCGCGGCTTCGGCACCCTCGCGTTGGAAAATTGGACCGGCTGGGAGGAGGAAACGGGTCTACTCGGCACCGCACACGGGGCCGCGTCGCCAGAGCAATGGAAGGAGCGCTTCGACAGCGGATTCCAAAAGATTGGTCAATGGTTTCCGGCACCGACCGGCGCTTTGCATCAGCACGTGAGCCAGAACCTGCAAGTGTATCTGTGGAGAACGGGCAAGCGGAGCTGGGATCAGGCTCTCGACGAAATCGGGAAGGTTTTCCAAGACTTTCGGAGAAGACCGGAAATTCATCGGCCGGAGCTTCTTGCCGCCTTTGGGTTGCCCATTCGTTTCCGCCGCCACCCTGCCCGGTTCGCGCGGCCGGAGAAGTTCAATCGCGCGGCCTCGCCGTTGCAAATTCGGGTGGTTCCAATCGGGAGCAACTACCACCCGATGGTCTGGCGCGCGGCAGGCCCACTCGTGCCAAAGCAAGAGCTCCGGCTGTCGTACTCAGGCCATTACTCGGACCAGCCGCCGAGAGAGTGGGATCGCGCCCTTGAGCAGTTCCTCGACCACATCCGACCGCACTGCGTCTGATGACCGAACTCCCGCGCCTGCACGTTTGGCTCGTCCACTACGAAGTCACCCGTGCAGGGGTTTTGCCGCCACTGCCAACAACCGCACTGCACGGCGCTCTTGCGCGGACTTTGTACGACGACGTTTGCGTTGCTCCGGCGCGCCTCCACTGCGACGGCTGTCCAGCGCAGCTTTCGTGTGCATATCCGACCCTCTTCGAGCCGACCGCCAGCAATGGCGCACGAGCGCGGCCTTTCGGCGTCACCACGGAGCCGCCGAGGCCCTTAGCGATCGCACCAGACAAACCGTTTCTTCCCACAAGCGAACGCCCCTTCGCCGTCAAGAGGGGCGACATCCTCACCTTCCGGATCGTCGCTACAGGCTGCGTGTGGCAATACTGGAAGGCGCTCCGCAAAGCCTTGCAACGTGTCGGCCACCGTGGTCTCGGGCCCCATGGCTCGCGAGCGACCTTGGAGTTGGCGGAAGTGGTCGAGTTGACCAAACTGCTGCCGACGGAGCCGGTGCAGGAGGTCACGCTGAGCTTTGTTACTCCGCTGCGCATCAAACATCAGGGACGGATTGCCTCGCAGCTCGATCCGTCCATGCTTTTCGAAGCCATCGTCCGGCGGGCGCGTTTGCTGTCGCTATTCGAAGCCCAGCCTTGGGAGCCGCCAGCCGAGTGGCAGCAGCTCGCCGGTTCCTTGCACTCGGTTGCCGACCTGCGTTTAGTGCGGGTCGGCCGTTACTCCGGCCGGCAAGGGCGGTGGATGTTATGGCCCGGATTGGTCGGGACGATGCGACTCAGCGGCGATGCTGTAAATGAGCTGCTTCCCTTGTTGCACTTCGGTTCACTGGCACAAATTGGCAAAGCATCCACGTTCGGCTTCGGACGCTACGATCTCGGCCAACTGCGGTACTCCCGTACGGGAGCTGACGCCGGCGGGGTGGCCTAAGACAGCAGAGTATGGGAAAGACGATCCTCCTCAGTGCGCTCGGCAAAGGGAATTATTCTAAGCGCGACTACGAATACCACGACCGGACATACACTACCTCCTACGCACCTGTGGCAACGGCAGCCTTGGCTTTCGAGCCAGAAGAGAGGGCCGACTTGTCCGTGCGCCTGCTCAGTACAACCGAAGCAAAGGAAAAGCACTTCGGCGGCATTCAACAGGCTTTCCGCGACTTAAACATCGAAGACGTGGAATTTCGGGAAGTTCCGGAAGGAGCTGACCTCCAGGGCACCTCAACCATCTTACGAACCCTCGTCGATGTTGTTCCACCCGATGAAACGGCGAGCGTGGCGGCGGATGTGAGCCTCGGCTTTCGCCATCTCCCTCTGCTTTATGTTGCGGCTTTGGCGTACTTGGTTGGACTCACTGGCATACGCGTCCGCGGAATTTACTACGGCGCCGCGGACCTAGTCCCGCCGCCAGAAGCCTGCCCCATTCTCGACCTGACTCGGGTTTTCGAGTTCCTCCAGTGGTACCAGGCGCTGGCAGCACTCAGCGAGACTGGCCGGGCACAAGGGCTGGCTAAAGTTCTGCGCCATCACGTGCGCAACTTGTTCGTTTCGTCTCCCGGGACGCCGACCCCTTCCCGCACGCTATCTTCACTGCGCGACGCGGCGGAATCCTTGGCAACTCCTCTTGCCTGCGGGCTTCCGCTCGAGTCCGGCATGGCCGCGACGAAGCTGCTGGCTCTTCTCGGTCGAGCTGCGCAGGAAGCCCCCGATGAGGGGTTGTTTGCCGGCCAGAAGTTAGCCGGAATTGTGCAAAGTTGGGCGCTCGATGCCGCTGTGGAGAACAAGCGCAACGTGGCGCTCACAGAGGGAGAATTGCGCCGGCAGTGGGCGTTTATCCGCTGGTGCTTTGAGCACAACGACTTTGCCAACTGCTTCGAGGCCTTGCGCGAGTGGGTCGTGAACCTTGTACTGTGGCGACAAGGTAGAACCGCGAATTGGCTCGACTACGACTCGCAGCGCAAGCCAGCGGAACGGCTTCTCAACGCGCTGAGCTACCGCGTCCGGAACAACTTTGGGCAGTGCACTGCGACTCAAAGGGCGTTGGCCAGCACTTGGGACAAGATTTCGGAAAAGCGCAATTTACTCGCCCATGCGGGGATGAAGGCAACGGAAGTCAAAGTGGCTCCACAGCCGGTGGCGGCTCTACTTCAGGAAGCCGAAGAGCTTCTCACGAGTGTCACCGAAATGGATGTTCGACTTGTCGGCACACGGACTGTACTCGTGGCTGCCTTGGGGCGATCGCCGGGAGCCTTGTTTACCGCGCTTCACCATGTGCGGCCACAAATGCTCATCGTGTTGACCTCTCAGGAGAGTGTCGCACGGCTGGAGGCAACCTTAGCTGCTGCAGACGCAACAACGATCGAGACCCTACCCGTTGTTTTGGAAGATCCTTACCGCGCATTTCGCCAAGCCGAACGTGTGATCGAGCAGTGCCGCCCTTCCCTCCTTGTCGCCAGCAGGCTGGTGGTCAATCTCACCGGCGGTACGACCGCCATGCAGTACCTCGCCGAGCGGGTTGCAGACGAGGCAAAACGGCTAGGAACACCGGTGCAACGGGTTGCCGTGTTAGATGAACGGCCGCAAGCAGCGCAGCAGGCGGATCCTTTCCAACTCGGTGCCATCGAATGGATCGATGGACCTCCAGAGTCACACGGTTCCAACTCCTCGGCGTGAGCGAACTACCGGAACTTTTGACCCAATTGGATCGCAACTTGCCGATGGATGAAGACGCCCGTGCGCTCCGGCCAGTCAGGGCCGGAAGCCCCAAAGCCCAGGAGCACTGTCAGCGTGTTGGCCGGCGGAGGCAGTTCAGGCCAGGGAGTTTCGCCGTCGGTAAACACGACGATGTTATCGCATCTCTCTTTCACTGCAGCATCGAAGGCGACCCGCAAATCCGTGCCGCCACCTCCCCGCAAAAACTCCCCCAAGCGACGCACGTCGACACGCTGGCTCGTGTGCACGTCGGCGTCGCACGCGATGAGATGCACTTCTCTCGTGCCCAGCGAATGGAGGGAGCGGAGCACCAACGCCTGGGCTTCGTTCACGGCGATACCGAGGAGTTCATCGGTCATGGATCCCGAGGTGTCGATGATCACCGCAGTCTTCGGTCGTGGCGCCACCCAGCCAGGCCTTAGAATGCCCGGAGCCGGCCGGCGCGATAAGCGGCGGAACGAACGCCGTGCCCGACCATGCGCAAGCTGCATCCCGTAACGGAAAAAACTGAACACGATGAGCAATGGGTCCAGCGTCGCCGGACAGAGAATTTTCGCCGCCCAGCGGCGCGCTCCCTTCGGGATCGTACCCCTGCCTCCGGAGTCAAGAATCCTACTCGCTGTAATCTTCCGTATTTGCTCGCGTTCGTGCTCGGGAAACGCGTCGATGTCGTCGCCGTCCAAAAGGTCCCGCTTCAGGGAAACGCGGAAGGGCAGTCTAACGCGCTGGGCCGAGCCGTCTTCAAAGCGGATTCGCAGAACGTGCACGCTGTCGCGATCGGGTTCTCCGCGGAGCAGCTGCGCCAGGTACTCCTCGAGGATCAAGCCGCGCGGCAACGAGAAGAACAACGAAGGACGAATCGCTTGCCGCGGTAAATCAAAGGATTCTTCCTCAATATCATCGGCAATCTCCAAGTCGGCAGCAATATTTGCCAAGAGCAGGCTGTGTTCGTCGATCACGATGCCCCGACCGACGAGCGCCGCGACCATCCGCTCGTGGTGGCGCCGAAGTGGATGCAAAATTTCGTGGTAGAGGAGCCCCGCAAGTACAGCTTCGCTTTGCTGAAGCACGAACCGGGGAGAAAATTCCAACGCCCAATCGCGCCGTACACCGAGCGTGGCCACGCGGTCCGAAGGCACGAAGCGTAAGGCGAAGGCCGCGTGTGCATAATATGGAAGGCGACTCACGAGTAGGGCGCGCGCGTTGTGGAGCGCACGCAGCGCCGCTTGGACCGTCTTTTCGTCAGACCCCGGCACGTTGCGCCCTCAGCAGCGGCTCGAGATACCGGGTGCCGTATCTCGGGTAGTCCCACTCCTCTTGCCTACATTCGCATAGGGTCAGCACCGCAGGTACGAGTACGTCGAGCGTCGAGTTTTTCGCCAGGTAATCGATCGCTTCCCAGCAGGCCAGCCACGCGCCGTAATCTTTGCGTGACGAAGCAAGCACTGCTGCACCGAGGATGGCGGCGAACTTAAGATCGCCGCGCTTCGGAATCGGCCACTTGCGCGGAGCAGCGAGGATCTCTGCCGGGGACGGCAACTCGCGCGCGTTGCTCCACCACGAACCGTACTCGCTCGCAGCGCCTTCGCCGACCAGAGTGGCGTATGCCTCCACAATTTCATCCCGCTTCGGGTTGGAGCCCAGGCTCGCGGCGAGGCGCGACCCGTAATCCCAAGTGCGCGGCGTGGGAAAGGGGCCCGACTGCGCCACCTCATCTCTCGGAATTTGCACTAGCAAGTTCGGTCGCCACTGGCCGATGAAAGTCGCCACACGCGCCCGCTCTTCCCCCCACGCCAGTTCGTCGAGGTTGCCAATCTTTGGTGGGTTGCCCCAATACGAAGCGAACCCCTTTGCCCATTCCTCCGGCGGGACGGGAAATTCCACGTGTGCAAGACGCGACGAGGTCGGAGCCCTAAGGTATGTGCCGTTCACCGCATCCTCGGGTCGGTTGGAAGCACAGACGCGCCACACGTTCGGCGAAATTCGCCGGCCGCCTACGAGCCCGGAGTCGAGGAACCGTAGAATCCCGGCTTGGGCATCTTCGTAAAGGGTGCTCAGTTCGTCAATGAAGACGATGCCCTCTTTTAAGCTGGCCGCTTCGATAAAGTCGTTCACGGGCATCGTGCGCACGCCATCAGCCGAGGGGACGGGAACCGCGAAATCTTCCGCCGTCCGAACCGTTGGGATGATGAGTTTGAGCCCCAGCCGCCTAGCAAAGGCCTCGATGGTGGAGGTTTTCCCGACGCCGGGTGGCCCCCACAAAATCGTCGGAATCCGCGCCGTGTAATACCGCTGCAAAATTTCATCGATTTGAGCCATGAATTACTCCCGTGTTTAATCAGCTCACGCCTGTGCTTCCTCAGCAGTCGCGGCGTGCAGTTCTTTCAGCGCAAACCGTTTCATGAAACGACTGTGGTTCCGGTCGCGACAGGTCTTTGCCCAGCGCACCAAACAGGCACTGCCGACGGCCACGTCTAGAACCTTGTGCAGTTCCCGCCCACACTTGGCTATCTCCGCCGCCAATTCCTCCCAGGAGTCGAACACGCCAGTCTGCGGGTTCTGCACCCGTGGCACACGTTGACGCCCGTAGGGAACAAAGGTGAAGAATTCCCGTAGATCGATTGAACCATCGGTACGAACGCGGGCATACACCAAAGTTCCGCGACGCAAACCGAAACCCATGTGCCACAATGCGTTTACCTTCCTGCGAAGAGGCTCTACCCGCCGCTGCAACGCTTGGTATGGGTGCGGTTGGGTATGGGAGAGGAAGAATGTAAACGTCGGACCGCCAAACACCTTCGTCCGGCGCCGGCAAATGAGCCAAAACTGCCGCCCGTCGACCCTGCGTCGTAAGCCGCGGTTCATGCGCCCGATGGACTTCCGCACAAACCGTTCGAGGAACACTGCGTGTGGTTGCACAACCAGAGCCTTGCGCGTGCTCACGCCCCGCAAGTGTGTCCTCAGCAGATTCTGAAACGGCACCCACCTTCCTCCGAGCGCTGTGCCCAGCCCGACATCGATTCCGTGCCGCAAGACCAAGAGGCAACGCAAACGGCGTCGTGGCACCCGCAAAACCCACACGCCCTCTGCTTGTGCAAATGCGAATGCAAGTGTGCCGTCCCGGTAGCGGCGTAGAGGCAAAGCCTGCGCACGCACAGCCAAATCAAAGATACCGAGATCCTTCAGGGTGCGGATTGTCGACGGGGAAAATGCGTAGCCAAAGAGATTCCGGCGCTTACTCGTCATCGTACGCCACAAAGTGCGCCAAGGGATCGTTAAGCCGAATTTCTGCAACAGGGTCGACCGTGGCGTTCCCCAACCGCGTCGGGACAAGCGAGCGCGCGACAAATCCGTGAGCACCGACCGCATCCACCGGCCCCGTTGGGCTAAACGCCAATAGATTTGGCTGCCCCGCCGATCCCCTGCACGGCGCAGCTCCTGGGCCACAACCCGGCTGAGCTGGTTGTCGTTCGTCCAGAGGCTATCGAGAAACACCAAGCAGTCGCACACTCCCTGCGCGGTCCGCGCAAATATTGCAAGGTCGATTTTTTTCCGTGGCTGCCGAAGCTCCGGATCGAGCACGATTCGCCCACCGACATCGACCGTTAAACGGTGGCCGCGATGGCAAACAAGTTGTCGACGGTACACGGGGATGACCACGTGCATTCGCCTGAGCTCCTGCACCAAGGGCGCCTCTGCGTGAGCAGACTCCATGCGCGCAAAACCCCTCCCGCGGGAAACAGGCGCGGCACGCAACGCGAGGCCGGCCTCTCGTCGAGCAACACTTAGCGATTGCATCCAACCTGCCCTCAACGAGCGCAAACCCTACACGCGGTTGGGGCCACAACTCAAGAGGCCAACCGGGTTTGGCAATGTTGCCATTCAGCAGCGCACCCAGAGGGGGCAGCAACCGGTGCTGCGCAAAATTCCTGCGATGTACAAACTCTAAGGTCGAAAGGGCTCCAAGCGTGTCACGCTGCCGGGTGAGGTTCCGCTCGAACGCGAAAAGTCGGAGGGGCGGGGTTTTCCCTCATCCACCCCTCCGGCGTTTGGTCGCAGGCGATCATCATTGCGGTGTGGGAGATGGGGTCGGTCCTCCGCACACGACGCTCAACGTGCCAGCCAAGTCCAGCGTGAGGGCTTCGGTCAACGAAAGGTCGAGCACCGGGAATCCAAAACCCATTTTCCCTTGGCTCAGGTTTCCGGCTTCGACGTTGGCACACCCAAAGGGAGCGCCCACGACTTTCGCGACACAGGCTCCGGCTCCGCACCCCGTGGGCCCGTCGCGCAGGACTCTGGTCGTGTTGTCGACGTCGTAAATGACAACTTCCGTCGTGCCCGACGTGATCGAGCCACTCACCGCCAGTTCTCCAGCATCCGGGTCGCAAGGTTCAGTGGGGCTGGGACACGGATCGGTACTTCCGGCCGGCTGAATGCGCAGGCACAAGTTCTCGAACAACAACATTCCGCCCGGCGGGAACGGATCCGTGCGCGTAATCCGGACCGGACTCCGACACACTCCAGGGTGAGGGTCTCCTTCTCCTTCTCGAATGGCGCGGCTCACTTGTCCGTCGGGCAGCGTGAATTGAGCCGAGCAATCAGGATCCTCCGGCAAGCCTCCCTCAGGGCCTGGTGGGTTGGAGGTGTTGTGGTCCTGCTCTACCAGGGTGTTGTATCCGGGCGCACCGCCGTCGCAGTCGATGAAACCCGAGCTGTCGGCAGAGAGGCGAACGCAGGCAAACCCGGCTCCCAGCGGAAGCGCAACGCGATTGAATACCGTACCCTCCCGCGGGATGGTGATTTGCCGTACGCCCTCTTCGTTCATCGGACCAAAACGCCACTCCTGCCGGCCAGCCAAATTGACGCCGAGGCCGAACGAGGCCGTTTGAATGAACACGCGCGAGGCCGCAGTACCGGGACGCACAACACAGGTACGGCTGAACTCTTCTCCACCACCTCCCGTTGCCGTCGCCGTTGGCGTGGGAGTGGGAGTTCCGGTAGCGCCAGGGGCTGTTGGACTACCCTCACCCGGAGCGGTTGTGCCCGTCGCGGTTGGTGACGGACCGCCAGGTGTCGGTGTCCGCGTTGGCGGGCGGGTCAGTGTTACTGTCGGAGTGTGCGTACGGGTTGGCGTTTGTGTGCGCGTACCGGTTGCCGTTCGGGTTGGGGTCGAAGTGCGGGTCGGGCTGGAGGTGAACGTAAAGCGCGGGGTGCGTACCGGCGTGGGCGTTGGCGCCATGGCGGCATCGAGGAGTAACTGGAGCGTGTCGTCCGTCCCGGCAATTTGCCGGGCCTGTAAGTTCAGGTCGCCAGCGTTGCTGGCTGCTAGCGTATCGGGCAGCGAGCGGATGCGAGAAAGCATCGCACGGAGTTCGGTCACGTTCGCTGCACAAAGATCGAAGCCAGCGCTCACGCGGTCGAGCACCAGGCGGACGAGCGCCTCTGTCTGGAAGTCGATGTCTTGCTGATCGTCGGCTGCGGTCACGAAGGCGCGCGTCCATGCCGCCGATCCGGGATCCCCCACATACACCACGTAGCGACACACCGAGGCGGGATCGCGGCTGTCCGGAAGTGAGAGTCGATAGCGGCCCTCGGCATCTGTTGCCGCAGTTGCCACCGGCGCCTGAAAGGAGCCGTCGGTTCCGACAACCGCTAACGCCACGCGCACGCCCGAACCCACGGGTCTAACGTTGGCAGCAAACAATGCCTCTGCCCGACTGATCAGCGCTCGCCTCGCGCTTACCAGCCAATGTTCGGCGGAAGCTACCCGTCCTTCAGGCATGCGCACCTGCCCGCCGATTTGAACCTGCACACCTGGTGTCGCTGGCGGCGGCGGATGGCGAATGTCCAAGTTCGATTCCGTGCCACATGCGGACAACGCGAGGGCTAAGCCCACGGCTGCGATCGAAGCTCTCATCTGTGCTCTCATCGTCTCCCGTCCGTCACTCTGCTCAGCCGCTCCCGGTGCCGGCAACTCCCGTCCACCTCCCACCGGCGCGGCGGCTACCCGTACCATCCTGAGGGATCGCCCGTCAAATGACAACTAAAAAATCCCGAAGCAAGCAGGGAGCCGCGCTGATCGCTCGCAAAAGGATCCGACTGCTTGCGGGTCAAGTTGACAACCTACGGGCAGCACCTTAGGGTCGGAGGGCACATGTTTCGCCAACTTTTGGAGCAAGCTGAGCACCGTGCCAGGATCGATGCCCGTCGGGCCTTTTTGCGTTTTCTCAATGGCATGGATTGGTTGCTCCGGGACCCGAAGACGGTGGTGGGGCGAACGCCGCACACGGTCGTGCTCCGAAAGGGCAAACTAGAGGTGCGGAAGTATCACCTGGGGTCCGTGACAATGCGCTACCGAACACCAGTGGTCCTGGTGCCGCCGCTAATGGTGAAGCCGTTCATCTACGACCTCTTTCCTGGTCGAAGCCTCGTGGAGTTTCTCCTGGAACATGGTTTCCAGCCTTATGTTGTCGACTTCGGCGAACCTGATGAGGCGGATCAACTGGTCCGGCTCGACCATTACGTGCTCGACTGGCTACCGGCTACCTGTGCAGCGGTTCGGAGGGATGCGCAGAGTGAGGAACTCACGATGCTCGGGTACTGCATGGGCGGGGTATTCTGTCTCATGTACGTAGCGGCCCATCATGACGCCTACGTTCGGAACCTGGTGTGCATCGCCACGCCAGTCGATATGAGCAAAATGGGCCTTTTGGCCTGGGTCGCCAAGCTCGCTGGCCGGCAGGTGGAAACGCTTGCACGACAAATCGGTAATGTACCCGGTGGGCTATCGAGCACCGCCTTTCGTCTGCTCACCCCGATGAAGAACTTCACCCGTTACACGGATCTGTTTCTGAACCTTTGGAATCACGAATACGTCACCGGCTTCGAGGCGATGAATCAGTGGGTAAGCCAATTTGTCGACTACCCGCGGGACGCCTTCGTGCAGTTCACGCGCGACTTCATGCAGCAAAACAAACTCGTGCGCGGTCAGCTCACTCTCGGCGGCCGCGTAGTTCAGCTTCGCGACGTTCAGAGCTCGATGCTGGTGTTTGCGGGCAAATCCGACCAAGTTGCTCCGCCGCCTTCGGTTCGCGCACTCATGGATCGAGTGGGCAGCCGCGACAAGACTTTTGTTCTCGTCCCAGCGGGGCACATGGGAATTTTGGCGGGCGCTTCGGCCCCCAAGCAAGTTTGGCAGCCGATGGTGAAGTGGCTCGCGCCGCGATCGGAAGAAGTGCTCGCGCAGCCAACCCGGCAACGAAGAGCCAAGGCAACACGGGGCGTCAGCGCAAATAGCGCTGCAAAGCGAGCGGCGGGAGGACGGAGGTAAGGCACTCGGTATGTTATTTGTGGCAGAGTACGAATTGCGTTGGGAAGATCTCGACGCCGCAATTGCCAAGCGGTTGGAGTGGTCGGAGCACATGCCCGAGGGATTCCGCTTTGTCGGAGAGTACGTTTGGCCCGACCGTGAGCCAGCATTCCGCGGGGTTGCGATCTTCGAGGCGGACTCCGTGGACGCTGTGAACAGCTTTGTGCTGCACTACGGAGCGACGTTGCGCATGCGCGTGCATCCCGCCAGCGACGTACTCTCGGCGATTGCCAGCGCTACCGGAGAGCGGGTGGGCAAAGCGCCTGCCGCGCCCAAGCCATCGCAAGCGAAGAAACGCGGATCGTAATTGCGGCGGGAAACGTGGTG
The DNA here is from genome assembly GCA_026415395.1 of Candidatus Binatia bacterium. Classification (NCBI taxonomy): domain Bacteria; phylum Candidatus Binatota; class Binatia (SeqCode); species Binatia bacterium. Next base: position 26,345 of record JAOAHD010000010.1, read on the forward strand.
TTCGGTCGGTACCGGCGCAGCGTTGGAGGTCAGGAAGAGGCGGAAACTTCGCTCCGCGCGCCCACAACCCTTGCCGCAAACTAGCGCACGCTGTTGTTCGCCACCCCAGCCATCCGTCGCCAATCTTAGCCTAGCGATGCAGTTTCCCGCCGTACCAGGATGGCCACCAGTACGGAGGGCCCCAAAGCCACGGGTCGACAACATAGGACGCGGGGCACGCGCACTGGGTGGTTCGCCTTGCAACCACTGGCCACAGTTTGAGTTCTTCCGCCTGGACTACGGGGAATCGATACGACCGTTCGCCGATGCTCCCCTTGTGCAGCTCGCGGAGCACACCGACGACCGTGATGCTGCGGCCCCGGACATAAATCTCCGGGTCGAGAAAGTCGCTCCGGCATGCCCAAAAGCGACCTTCGCTGGCGTCTTCCACAATCGGACGCGCAGAAGAATCGAGCCGCCGCGCCACGATTTCCAAGCACGTCTCCCGCTCGCGCACATGAACAATGGCAATTGTACCGCCCCAACGAACTCGCTCCCCTACCCCACGGCCCGTCAAAGCCTCACTCAAGCTCAACGGTGAAGCCTCCCCTGCCCGCAATGTTTGCGGCATGCGGCCACTACAAGCCAGCAGGAACAGCGAAAGAACGAGCGACAGTACGGCCCTCATCACGGAAATCTCAGCAGCAAATCCCTTGACGAGTCACCAACGGTTTTATTGAAAGTGAAACTCTGTTGGAAAGTCCGATTTCGCAGATCGTACAACTTCTCAAGCCGAGGAGCTGCATGTCGGTTGATCGCACTTTGAAAGAGGCCTTACAGTCCGTGCCCGATCCGAAGGCGGCAGAGGAAGCCGCGCTCTGGATTCGGAGAGTCGAGGTGTTGCTCGAATGGATCCTGCAACATCCCAAGCTCATCGAAGTCCGACATGAAGCAGCTCGTTTACTCACCGACCTACGCGGGGAGGACGTGCTCGAACCCCCGCCAAACCGGAAAGTCTAGCGATCCTCCTCAGCGTCCTCGTCACGAAGATCTTTCGGCTCGTCTCCTGGATCTGGCAGTTCTACCCGATAGCCACATTCCGGGTCAGCCAAGGGGATCGGCTCCGGGCGCTTCCCGTACCAAGGGTAGCCGCGACAGACTAGGGGACGCGTCTCGTAAGCGCGACATTTCCCGTCCTCCCCCAATTGGTCGCAGGTGTACAGGTGCGCGTCGGCTGGGAGTTGTCGCGTATAAAACGGGTTCCGTTGCATCGCCTCTTCGCGCGTTAATGGCCGCCAATGCTCCGCGGCAAACTGCATGTCCGACGGGATTCCGAGCACCCGTGTGAGCTGAGCAATTGCCCGGATTTCGGCCGGCGACTGGTCAACGTAAATCACCCGACAACAGGCGCCGCATGCAGTACACAGTTCAGCCATGGAAACTTTGTTACTCGCAACGCAGTCTCTGTTGAAGTGGCACACGGTTGGCCTTACCACCAGAGAGAAGTCCACACCGCTCCAGTCACTCCCGGTTGACTTCGCGATGTTCGTGCAGGTAAGCGCACCGCCATGCCACAGCGACCATCGACTCGATTGCTCCCACTGGCCCTAGTGCTCGTCGCTTTGGCAAGTTGCGGAGATGATCATGAGCCTCCGGGGGCCCAGTCCGCGCCCTCGACCAACCTTCGGGTTGGCGTCGCTGCAGTGCCCATCACCCCCTGTGGAGAGAACCCAGAGTGGGACGGTCCGATCACTTCCACCGGAGTTTGGGGGGAACACTTTGAGGACCGCAACAGCAACGGTCGTTGGGATTTGGGTGAGCCTTACGAGAACGACGCGCGAAACTCGGAGCTCGACCCGAGTTCGCGGACGAAGTACGATGGTATCTTCCTCGCCGGTTTTGGCAGCAACCGCATTGCGCTTGGGTGTCACGACGACATTTGGGCACGCGTTTTGGTCTTAGAGGCGGGGGAGACCAAGGTCGCGCTCGTCAGCGTCGATCTCGTGGGAACGCTCAAACATGGGCGATACTACGGTTTTGCCAAAGCCGAAGGACAGGTCGACCCGAGCCTGGGCATCAATGCGTTCTTTTACAGCAGCACGCACAACCACGAGGCACCGGACTCGCTCGGCCTGTGGGGATCGGAGGCGTTCCGCGACGGCAAGTTCCCTCTATATTTGGCGTTCATTGATCGCCAGGTTGCGCGCGCTATCAACCGGGCCGCAAACCCAGCAAACATGCGCCCAGCGCGCGTGCGCGCGGCAACGACAAATCCGCAGCTCGATCCCCAGCTCCGGGGTCTCCAAGTGCGGACTCGCTGCCGTCCGCCTTGGTTCTTCGACGAAGAGCTGCGAGCGCTGCAGTTCGTCGATGAAGCCGGGCAAACCATTGCCACGCTCATCAACTGGAACACCCATCCGGAGTCTCTCGAGGATCAGAATTTGTACGTCAGCTCTGACTTTCCTGGGTTTATTCGCCAACGCGTCGAGCAAGCCCTTGGCGGAACTGCGGTCTACTTTTCTGGTGACCTGGGCGCTGTAGAAATCGTCGGCGACACATGCGTGGGCAACGCCGATCCGCGCCCGGGCGGAGGCAATGAGTTCGACCGACGCACGGACCTCGGGTTTGCTCGCACGCAGCGTATTGGCGAGGTGGTGGGCGACGCGGTGCTGAGAGCGCTCGCGAACGCTGAGGACCTCGAGGTGAGCGCGTTGGATGCTCGCTCCACCCGGTACTACCTCGCAGGCAGCAACGCGCTGTTCTTTTTTGCCAACCAAATTGGCATTCTCGACCTCGACACTGCGGTGTTTGACCAGAGCCGGTGCCCGCCAACTGCGGGCATTTGTGTGCCAATGGAGCAGCAGGTGCTGCAGATGCTCGATCGGCAGGGCCGCGCACAGGTACAAGTGGTGACCCTACCGGGAGAAGTCTTTCCGGAGCTGATGTACGGCGTCGAACAACACCGCCGGCGAGACTGTCGTGAGGCGCACACTGGAGAGCCGTACGAACCGGCGGTGGTCTCCTTCCTCAACGCACGGTATAGAATCTTTCTCGGGCTCTCGCCCGACGAGCTCGGGTACATCGTGCCCGGTTACGACTTCTACCCTGCCCCGTCGATCGACGAAGAAGCGGCGGATCCTTGCCTGGGGCGCTCTTACGATCCTAACTTCCCGGGCCGGCGAGTGCCCACGCACTACCACGAGAGCCTTTCGGTCGGCGTCGACATCGCCGCAGCGGTGAACTGTAAGATTCTCGAGCTCCTGGGCTTCGAGGGACAAATGCGGGCAAATGCTGCATGTCGGCGAACGTTTGGCTTGTCGGCGCCTTAGTCGCAATCACGTACTCTCTCGTCCCTCGTTGGGCGAACGCTCACGTTCCCTGGGTGCGCGCCGCGCTTCCTGAATTGTTACAGGAGAGCGATTGCATCATCACCGGCCGCGTCGACGCCAGCGAAGCGGACCCTCGTGGACGGGGCGTCGCCCTCATCCGCCAGCCGGCTTCCTGGTGTGGTGCCACCTTGCCCGCGCCCCTGCGAATCCGCACGGCGACTGCGCTGCCAACGGGTGGTCATTTTGTATTCTTCGCGCGCAAGGACGCTTCCGGTTGGCGCGACCTCGCTGCTCCCGGGATCGTGCTACCCCTCAACCGCAGCGACCAGCGGCTGCTGCACCGCACCCTCGTTCGATTGTGGAAGGAGCGTCCAACCCCAACTCGAACCGCCTGGCGCCACGCGGCTCTGAGGCTGCTAGCCGCAAAGGATGAAACCTGGCGCTACCACGCCGCGGTCACCCTCGCCACCACCACCCAACGCCGTGACTTGGACGCAGCCGAACGGGCGCAAGTTGCCGCAATTCTCCACTCCGAAACGGACCCGGCGATCCGCCACCTGTTGGAACACATCAGTGGTGGGGTACCGGCTTCGGCGCCGTGAGGTTCGCACCAGCCGCCTGCAGCTGGAAGAAGAACTGTAGCAGCGCCGGTGGCACAGCCGTTTCTTCTTCCTGGGTGGAATCGGGCAACGACTCGTAACTCAAGATGCCAAGCTCCTGGAACTTTTCGCGCACCCGTGGGGTCAGCAAGCCTAGTCGCTTGAGATTGGGGACAATCTTCGAGAACAGGATCTGCCGGAAGCCGACCATGAAAGGAGTGTTCAGAGACCAAGGTAACCAGACGTTGGGGTCGAGCCCGACACGCTCCCAAACTTCTGCCATCAGCAGCCGGTCGCGCATGAGCACAGTGGCCTCGATCACAAATTCCTCGCGTTCCTTGAGCTCGGTTGCGGACATTTCCTTCGTATAGAGGTCCTCGAGCGAGAGCACGCCGAAGGCCACATGGCGCGCTTCGTCGCGCATGACATAACTGGTAATTTGCTGAATAAGAGGCTCATCCGGCTGGATAAACCGCATCAGCCCAAAGGCCGCCAGCGCCAGCCCCTCGACCATAATTTGCATGCCGAGGTAGACCATGTCCCACCGGGAATCCCGGATGATTTGATTCAACAACGTGTGCAAATGGGGATTCACCGGGTAGCTCAAGCCGAGCTTTTCCGTCAGGTAGCGCCGGTACACCTCCACATGCCGTGCCTCGTCCGCCACTTGGTTTGCCGCGTAAAATTTTGCCTCCGTAAACGGCACCGCACACACGAGCTGAGCTGTGGCCAACAACGCTCCCTGCTCCCCGTGCATGAACTGCGAGAGCATCCACGCATCCATGTGATGTTTGAGTTTTCGGCGCGTGGCGACATCGAGCTTTTGGGGCGGCTGCAGAACGGCATCGAACGCCTCCACGTTCTCCTGCCGTACCCGCTCGGGATCGACATCGATGGACCAATCGATGTCCGTTGACGCGTTCCACTGCAGGCGCTTACCCTTTTCGTACAAGCGCACGAGCTCTTCGCGCCGGAACTTATACTCCCAATCGAACACGGCATCGTAGCTCGCTGGAACGGCCTCGCGTGCGCCGGACGCGGGTAGCTCGATGTCTCGAAACATGGCCCACCTCCCTCTGTTCACGGTCGTGCGTGTCCCTATAAAACTTGTGCGTTAACGCCGCAAGCAAAAAGTCTTCGTGCCACCCATTGGCCGCATGCCGCAACCCTCTGTTCCTCATCGCGGCCTTCTTTCCGCCCTATTGCTCGGCAGAGACAAGTGGTCACAAGCTGGCAACCAAGCGCCCCGTTGGTTAACTGCTCAGGCCACCCCGGTGGGCCATGCGCACGCGGCAGCAACAGTCCTACACGGCTTTAAGACACCTCGGCACGGACCATCCACCCTCCAGCATCGAGGACGGGGGCGAATCGGTTGGAGAGGCGGTGTTCCATGGGTGAGTTCGACATCCTAAGAATCCCTGGCACTCGGGGCCGCCCGCCTCGTTTGGCGGTCTTGCTCTCTGGCAGCGGATCGACCTTACAGAATTTGGTCGAGAAAATCGGCAGCGGCGAACTGCAGGCTCGTATCGAGCTGGTAGTGAGCTCGCGCGCCGACGCCTACGGCCTCGTTCGCGCACAGCAGGCCGGACTCCGTAGTGCAGTTGTGCCGCGCAAGGAGTTTACGAGCGTGGACGCCTTCAACGATGCGTTGCATGCCGTACTGGACACTGCGGAGGTCGATCTGGTCGTGCTAGCCGGTTTCCTCTCCCCGTTTCAACTGCGCGGGCGCTACCAGCTCCGCGTGCTCAATGTACACCCGGCACTCATCCCTGCGTTCTGCGGCAAAGGCTTTTACGGCCTCCACGTTCACCGGGCTGTTCTCGCTGCCGGGGTAAAAGTCAGCGGTTGCACGGTGCACTTCGCGGACGACGAGTACGACCAGGGGCCAATCATCTTCCAGGAGTGCGTACCCGTGCTGGAGAGCGACACTCCCGAAATTCTGGCCGCCCGAGTGCAGGCCGTGGAACGCCGGTTGTACCCCGCGGCGATCCGTTTGTGGGCCGAGGGTCGCTTGGGCTTGCGTGGCCGGCGCGTGGTGATTTTGCCCGCTCGCGCCGACTGAGTTCCGATGCTCGCGGGCCGTGCAGGACCCGTCGGGGATCGACGTCGTCTGCGGCCAGCGAGCAGTGGCGAAAGCGAGCGCCGTGACCAGGCGCTGCGCACGCGGACTAACCAAAATCGACTCGGGTTAACTCCCGGTTGAGCCCTCGGCACGCTCCGACGAAGAATTTTCCACCGGGGGAGGAGCCGCTGTGGCACCGCTTTTCGGCTTCTTCTTGCTTAGCGGCGCAAGCACCACGCTCAGCATTCGCCCCTCCATCTTGGGCGTGCCCTCTGGCGAGGCGACGTCCGACAGGGCTTCGCACACTTTGAGCAGTTTCTCACGCCCGAGGTCCTGATACGCCATTTCGCGCCCGCGGAAGCGAAGTACATACTTCACACGGTCTCCCTCGAGCAGAAATTCGCGCCCCTTTTGAATCTGCCTCTCCAGGTCCCCCACATCCGTGCGATACCCGAGGCGCAGCTCTTTCACTGTGGTCGTGGCTTGTTTGCGCCGCGCTTCGGCCTCTTTCTTGTGCTGCTGGTACTTGAATTTCCCGTAGTCCATGATGCGACATACGGGCGGGTCCGCATTCGGTGCTACCTCGACCAAGTCGAGTTGGGCTTCCTCGGCTCGACGCAGGGCTTCCTCAATAGGTACGATGCCAATCTGGGTGCCATCCGGACCGATGAGGCGAACCCGAGGTGCGCGAATGTAACGATTGATGCGATGTTGGTCTGGGGGTGGGGGAATGAACCGTGGGCCTCGTCCGCGAAACGCCAAAATGTCTCCTTCCTCGTTTGCTCGCGCTAGGAAGCCTTATTTACACCGGATGTGGGCCGGACTCAACCGTAGTCCGACCTCTTCCCAAGTTCGGGCCTCGCACCGTCACGCTGCTTGTCGTGCCTGCGCTGCGGCACTCGCTTGGCGAACCAGTGGAACCATCTCACCGGTGCGTTCCGGCAACACGACGTAGCCAAAAAAGATTCCCGACGCGAACAAAAACGGAATGCGCATCAGGCTGGGAGACACGAGGCTCGGACCCGTGTCTGCAAGGAGGAAACTTGCCACCCCGATCAACGCTGCCCCGACCCCGAGAAGGATAAAGTTTTCTACCTTGGCAGCCATAATCAACACAAAGAAGAAGAAGAGGAACGACTCCTGGCTTGCCCGCGTGAACAAAAGCGCAAACGACACCATCACGGTATCGCCCACCAGCACAGGCGCCTGCGTGCGCGCATCGAAAAAGCTAAACGGTGGTGCCGACCCAAGGACGACGTTGGAAGCGATGGCCACCACCATCAGGATGGCGATGGGGAGAGGCGAGGCATCGCGCCCAAGCTCCAAAAACGCCAACGCACCGGTGGCCAAGATCAGCGCGTAGCGGATCAGCAAAAACCGTTGTTTGCGGGCAATGGCTTCAGCCTCTCTGCGAATCACACCGTTCTGGCCAGCAACCCCTATGCCAGAACGCAATTTGGCTTTGGGACAAACGAGGGGAAGTTGGAGACACAGCCGTGCCCGTTACTTCTGGATCACGATGTGCCATTCGTTTGCCTGCGCATCGTGACAGATCTCCAGTACCGCGTATCCCTCTGCCTCAGCCGCACGCGGGAGCTCGGCAGCCCCTTTCGGGTCGTCAAGCCGCAGGCACAGGATGGCGCCGATCGGCAATTGTTCGAGGCGCACCTTGGCGCGCACCCAATTCATCGGGCAGCGAACTCCGCGGAGGTCGTAGACTTCCGCGTTGTTGCCGTAGGGCTCGTTGCTATACTGGCCGCGGCTCGGGTCGTTCATTCTTTCCGGTACTCACCCGCTTGCGGGCGGTCATCGTATAGCGGCAAGGTCTTAGGCGTGCAGCATGGCTAGCGTAAAAGAATTCATTCTCCGGTCAGCGAGCATCCCGAGCGACCGGCTTTACCGCATCGACTACGAAAGCGCCCTCAATCCGGCGCAGCTCGAGGCGGTTACGACCTTGCGCGGCCCCCTCCTCGTCGTGGCCGGAGCTGGCACGGGCAAGACCCGTACACTGGTGTACCGGGTTGCGCGCCTGGTGGAGCACGGGGTCCCGCCTCAACAGATCCTGCTCCTCACGTTCACCCGCAAGGCTGCGGAGGAGATGCTGCAACGGGCGGCCTTCCTGCTCGATGGCCGGTGTCGCGCCGTGCAAGGAGGCACCTTTCACGCTTTCGGGAATGCCGTGTTACGAGAGTACGGGAACGTGATTGGCCTGTCGCCGCATTTCACCATCCTCGACCAAGGCGACATGGAAGACGTGATCCAACGGGTGCGCAGCGAACTCGGACTTGACCGAAGCAAGGTTCGCTTCCCCCGCAAGCAGGCAATTGCCGAAGTTATCAGCATGAGTGTGAACAAGGAACAGCCGATCTCGCTTACGCTGCAAGAGCTCTATCCGCATTTCCTCGAGCATGCCGAGGCAATCGAGCGCGTGGCGCGGCTGTACCAACAATACAAACGCGAGCGACAGCTTGTGGACTATGACGATTTGCTCGTGCTCTTGCGGGAGCTGTTGCGAGGGCACGCCGCGATTCGCCGTGCCCTGGCGGACCGCTACCGCTTCGTGATGGTAGACGAGTATCAAGACACCAATCGGCTGCAAGCCGACATCGTTTGGCTCCTCGGGCAGGAACACGGCAACGTGATGGTCGTTGGCGACGATGCGCAAAGCATTTATTCGTTTCGCGGAGCCAACTACCGGAACATCCTCGATTTCCCCCAGCGCTTTCCGGACGCGCGGGTGGTCACTATCGAGCAAAATTACCGCAGCACGCAGCCTATCTTGGACCTCGCAAATGCGGTCTTAGCGCGCGCAAGTGAGGGATACGGAAAGCAGCTCTTTTCCGCCCAACGCGAGGGCGAGCCTCCTTTTCTCGTGGCGCTGCCGGATGAGCGTACTCAGTCGCAGTTTGTTTGCCAGCAAATCCTCGAACTACGAGAGCAAGGCTACCGGTTGCAAGACATCGCCGTGCTCATGCGTTCCGGGTTCCACTCGTTTGACCTGGAGATGGAGCTTGCCCAACATCGCATCCCCTTCGTCAAGCGTGGGGGCTATCGGCTTGTCGAAGCTGCGCATGTGAAAGACGTGCTCGCTCACTTGCGCCTCGCGGTCAATCCTTTCGATGCAATTTCATGGCACCGGGTGCTTTTGTTGATCGACGGCATCGGCCCACGCACCGCGGTTGCCATTGAAGATTGGATCCAGCGGCATCCAGAGCCGGTCGGTGCCTTGCAATCCTTCCCTCGAACTGAGGTGCGGCAGCGGCTTGTGGCGTTGGCCACACTACTCGACCGCCTCGACCGCCTCTCAGCTCCGGAGGCCCAAGCAGACGAAGTGTTGCGCTACTACGAGCCGCTATTGCAGCGACACTACCCCGAAGATCACCCGCGCCGCCGGCGTGATCTCGAGCACCTCGTAGGGTTAGCCGCGCAACACCGTTCACTCGCCGCATTCCTCACCCGCATGGCGCTCGACCCCCCAACCGATGCAGTCGACGGGGTGATGGCTGCGGAACGTGACGACGAACTCCTCGTGCTCTCGACCATCCACTCTGCAAAGGGGCTCGAGTGGCGAGCCGTGTTCCTCATCTGGGCAACCGAAGGTCGATTTCCGTCGGCGCTGTGCTTGCGTCCCAATGAACTCGAGGAAGAACGCCGGCTGCTCTACGTTGCCGTCACCCGTGCCAAAGAACGGTTGTACATTACGTACCCGATTCAAGTCTTTGACCGCAGCCGGGGGCTCACCTTCGGGAAGGTGTCCCGCTTCCTTGAGGACATCCCCGAACACGTTTTGGTGCCCGCCCGCGTGGTCTTTACCGACTCCACCCCGGCCTAACCGCCACGTGTGGTTATCAAAGAGATCTTCGGGCAGCACCCTAGGGCCACTCCCACCGGCTCGACCTCTGGGCGCCATGGCGTAAGCCGCTCGAACCCCAAACGAGACCTGCGGGCCGACAAACCGGATCGCCCCGCAGTTACATGCCGCCAACTCGTTTCGCTGCCTGCGGCGAACGTGCCCCCGACGGCTGGATCGTGCGCTGCGGGAGTGCGCTGCTCAGAATATGCGGAGGCAGCGGCGGCAGACTTCTCAAGCGCCAATAGAGCAGGGTCTGGATAGCACCCACGCCGTCCTTCCAGCGAATTTTTTTACCGTCGCGCACGCTCCGCGGACGGTAACCGACGAGCGGGACCTCTACGATCTGAAAACCGTAACGGATCACCTTTGCGGTTACCTCCGGACAAAACTCGAACCGCTCACAGCGCAACTGCAGGGCACGTAGCACCTCCGTAGGCACCGCTTTGTAGCAGGTTGCCACATCGGTCAGATGTGCTCCGTAGAGAACCCGCACAAGCTGCCGCAAAATGATATTAATTGCCTTGTTTGGCCATGGCATTTCTTTAGGCATACCGTAAGTAAAGCGGCTCCCAAAAACGATCGTTGCCTCGCCCCTTGCCACCGGTGCGACAACCTTCGGCAGTTCTTCGATATCCAGCTCCAAATCGGCGTCCTGAATGACTACCACATCGCCGGTGCAATGCTCCAAAGCAGTGCGGATTGCAGCGCCTTTTCCTCGGTTGACAGCGTGAGTGAGCACTCGGATGCCAGAGAGCGATTGGAGCACCTCCGAGGTCCCATCCGTGGAGCCATCGTCCACGACAATAATCTCGGTACGCAGTGGCAACTCCTGCAGCCGGCGCACGACTTCGCCAACAGTGCCCCTCTCATTGAACACCGGCACCACCACCGACGCCAAAAAATCACTGCGAGGCGTGCCCATGATTTCATCTCCGACTCTACCACGGCACAGGAGCAAAGCAAGCAAGCATCACTAACTACACACGCAACAGAGGACCCTGCTTAACGTACAGCTCTCTCGCGCACAAACTCAGAATGCGCATCACCCGGTCGGAACAAACTTTGCTGTCATTCAAAACGCCCCCTGCTCCCGCTGTTTGCACCACAGCTTTGATTGTCAACTGGCAAACGACGGGTGCTACCGCGGGCCAAGGACGCAAATGCCTTGCACCAGCAAACGGATCCTCTCGGCGATCGTGCCTGCATGCTCACTTCTTCCGTGCGTCAGTGCGCCAACCCGTACTCGTTCTCAGAAAGCGCTAACGGAGCCCACTCAAGAGTATTGGAGAACACGAGATTTTCGGGCAAAAAGGCGGGAACTGAACAGCAAGATGCTGAGGAACGGCATGGCTGAGAATTCCAGCACGAACTTCGAACGGAAGGCGCCTAGCCCTGCTCAAGAGACTGCGGCCGACGCCCGCAGTGCAGAAAGCCGACTGAACCGGTGGCGGGCGCAGCTTTTGAGTTTTCGGGCCGAGCCGCAGCAGTTCGAGAAGTGGCTCGATCGGCTCTTGCTCCTCGGCTTAGTGACCACGCTCGCCATCGTCTTCTACATTTTTTTCTTGAGCGGCTAACTCTGCGGAAGGCTGCCTCCGAGCAATGACCAGGAGCGACAATCCCCAGCGATGAGCTCCACCCTCACGACCCTCGAGCCATGGCGCGATCCATCCGTTGATCTTTGCCTGAACGTGAGGAAAGCTCCGGCGCCGAAGTAGCCGGCTGTTCACCCACCAAGCGAGTGCCCCGATTCGGTTGAGCCAGGCAATTTTTTCCGCAACCAACCCCACCTCCGTGAGCTTCGAGAGCAGTTCCTGTTCACTGTATCTCCGGTGGTGACCTAGGGTGCGGTCGAGCTCTCCGAAGAGCGCCGGCGTCCCAGGCACAACGAGAATCACACGCCCCTGCGGCTGCAGCGCGCTGGCTAACTTCCGCAAGGCATCTACGTCGTCCTCCAGGTGCTCCAGCACGTTGCAACAGAGGACGGTGTCGAATCGTCCGCGCCACTCAGAGGGCAAGTCGCGGGTAAGGTCGAGCCGCTCCACGTGCACGCGAGGGTCGTTTGCGAACTGCTGTCGGAGCAACTTGAGGCAAATGGGGTCCACATCGGTGGCCACGATTTCACGAGCGTGGCGAAGGTGGCGCGTCATGTTTCCAATACCCGCACCGACTTCCAACACCGTGCGACCGACGAACTGAACGAAGTGCCCGTAGAGCCAGGCTTGGTAACGCCGCAGCCCGCGCAACCGCTGCAAAGTCAACAGCTCTGCACGAACCCGACGGCGGTCTGCAACGAGCCCGTACTTTAGGATTGTCCACAACGCGACCACGCCATCCTTCCAGCCAATTTTCTTACCTTCCAGGTAGCCGCGGCCAGAGTACGAAATGGACACCTCGAATATTCGCGCGCCGCTTCGTGCGACCTTGGCGGTGATCTCCGGCTCGATGCCAAAACGGTTAGAACGCAAACGCAAGCCCCGCACCACTTCGGTGCGAAAGGCTTTATAACATGTCTCCATGTCCGTCAGGTTGAGATTCGTGAACATGTTCGACAGGAAGGTGAGGAAATGGTTCCCCACCGCATGCCAAAACAACAACACGCGCCGCGGCGATCCGGTAAAGCGGGAGCCATAAACCACATCCGCACGCCCATCGAGGATGGGCTGCAGCAACGTGGGGTACTCAGCCGGGTCATACTCCAAGTCGGCATCCTGGATGAGCACAACTTCGCCAGTGGCTCGCGCAATGCCATCGCGCACGGCCGCACCCTTCCCCTTATTCACCGTGCGTACGAACAAGGAAATCTCGTTGCACTGCCCTTGCGGACCTTGAACACGGAGCGGAGGGCCCCCAGGCACAAGGCCGATCGATCGGAGTTCCACGACTGTACCGTCGGTCGACGCGTCGTCGAATACCAGAACCTCTTTATCAAAGGGCGCCGCACACACGCGGCGGAGCAGCTCGGCAATGGTGCTGCGCTCGTTGTACACGGGTACGATGACGGTCAGCTTCATCGCGGCCTAGGCGGCTAGCGACGCGTCGCCCAGCAAGCAACCTGGAGTTGCAGAATTCACCCCAACCTCGCGCCGCGGTCGAATCCAGACTTGCCATGGTTGCGTACGCACACCCCGCAGGATAACCGAGTTTCTCGTGTGTGCCCGCCCGCCGCACTTGTTGTTCTTCATTGCGCTCGCCCTTACCACCCTCTCGTCCAACGGCTGCATCGGCAGTCATCCACCAGCGCTTTCGGCCATCACCGTCGCAGGGGTCAACGAGCAAGGAGAGCCCGATCCAGTCTATGCAGCCCGCACGGTGTTCGGCCCCCCGTTGCCGGTCGTTGGCGTCCGCCCAGGGCGTCCCCCCAAGGCCGGCACGCTGCTGTGGAACGAACCGACACGCGGAACGATCCACATCACCCTTGCCAAAGGGCGCCAAAGCTTCACCTTTCACACCACCACCTGGGGGCAGGCACGAAGGTTTGTCGTCGCGTTCTTCCTCGACGGGGCAAGCGAACCAGCCTTGGCGCTGGAAACCGAGGGAGAGGAAACTCACGATAACCGTTTGCTGCGGCCGCTGGGTTTGGATGGGGAGCTGCTTGCCGCCCGAGCCGCCACCCGCGCTGTACGCTGGCGGGGATATGAAGTGCGAATCGAGGACATCGCGCTACCGGACACGCGTTTTCCGCTGGACATGGTCGGACCGTGGAAGCTTCGCCCGGACAACGTCGCCGACCTTGTGGGAACGGTGGTGTTCATGGTTCAAGAGGTTTCGCCTGCAAGTGGAAACAATCTAGGCCCAGCAGCGAAGCCGACGCCGTAACCCTTGCCCGGCAAGATTTCTTCTCGCTATAAGGCGCCGCGCTGTGTGGCTCCCACCGCCGTCTTGACCCGAGCGAGCCGCACGTTCAGCGAAGGGAGAGGAACTGCAAACATGGCACGCAAGAAGATTGCACTCATCGGGTCCGGCATGATCGGGGGCACACTCGCTCACCTTTGTGCCCTCAAGCGTTTGGGGGATATTGTGCTTTTCGATGTTGTCGAGGGACTTCCCCAAGGGAAGGCGCTCGATTTGCTGGAAGCCGGCCCCATCGAAGGCTTCGACTGCCAAATCATCGGCACCAACAAGTACGATGACATCGAAGGTGCGGATGTCTGCATCGTCACCGCCGGGCTGCCGCGCAAGCCGGGCATGAGTCGGGACGACCTGCTGCAGGTCAACACCAAGATCATGGTCGAGGTGGCTAGCAACATCCGCGACCGCGCCCCGAACTCGTTTGTGATTGTGATCACCAACCCGCTGGATGCCATGGTCACATGCATGCACCGAATTACCGGCTTCCCCAAGCAGCGAGTCGTCGGGCAAGCTGGCGTGCTCGACTCGGCTCGTTACCGAGCCTTCGTGGCAATGGAACTTGGAGTGTCCGTCGATAGCGTGCAAGCCATCGTGCTCGGCGGCCATGGCGACGACATGGTGCCGGTGCGCAGCTATTGCCACGTCGCCGGCATTCCCGTGGAACGGCTTATCTCGCCGGAGCGTTTGGATGCCATCGAAGCACGCGTTCGCCAAGCGGGCGGGGAAATCGTCAACTTGATGAAGATCTCTGCGTACTACTCTCCTGCCCACGCCGCGATTCAAATGGCCGAGGCCTACTTATTCGACCGCAAGCAGATCTTACCCTGTGCTGCATTGCTGGAAGGTGAGTACGGCGTGAACGGCTTCTTTGTCGGTGTTCCCGTGCTCATCGGCGGCAAGGGAGTCGAACGGGTTATTGAGATTAACCTCTCGCCGGCTGAGAAGAAAGCATTCGAGGCATCGGTCAGTCACGTGCGCGAGCTTGTGCAAGCGATGGAAAAGTTTCTACCGGCAGCCTGATTTTCTCGAAGAGGGCAGCACAGTGAACATCCACGAATATCAAGCGAAGCAAGTTCTGCGGCGTTTTGGCATCTCGGTGCCGGAGGGGCGCGTCGCGGCCACGCTCGAAGAAGCGCTCACAGGCGCGGAGCAAATTGGTTATCCGGTGGTCGCCAAGGCTCAAATTCATGCTGGAGGCCGAGGCAAGGCCGGTGGCGTCAAGGTGTGCCGCGAAGCCTCGGACCTCAAAGCATTCGTGGAGCGCATCTTGGGGAAGCCACTCGTCACCCACCAAACGGGGCCGAGCGGGCGTATTGTTCGCAAAATTCTCATCGAGCCAGCGTGCGCGATTGAGCGGGAGTTTTATCTCAGCTTGACTCTCGATCGCGGCCGTGGCTGGGTGACCATGATGGCGAGTGCCGAAGGCGGTGTCGAGATCGAGGAGGTGGCAGCGCGCTCCCCCGAAAAGATCCTGCGCGAGCCCATCGATCCCGCGGTCGGTGTGCAGCCATTCCAAGGGCGGAAACTGGCCTTCGGCCTGGGTTTGCCGAAAGAAATCGTGGGCTCGTTTGTCTCGTTGGTTCAAGGACTCTACCGCGCTTATGTAGAAACGGATGCCTCGCTGGTCGAAGTGAATCCACTCGTACTGACCCGGGAACAGAAGCTCGTTGTTCTCGACGCCAAGGTGAGCTTCGATGATAACGGTTTGTTCCGCCATCCCGACTTACGCGAGCTCCGCGACATTCATGAGGAGGACCCGCGCGAGGTCGAGGCGTCCAAGTACGATCTGAACTACATCTCGCTCGATGGCAACATCGGCTGCATGGTGAACGGCGCCGGGCTCGCCATGGCGACTATGGACATCATCAAACTGTACGGTGGCTCGCCAGCGAACTTTTTGGACGTGGGCGGTGGTGCGACGAAGGAGAAAGTGACGGCGGCATTCAAGATTCTGCTTTCCGACCCCAACGTCAAAGCTGTGCTCGTCAATATTTTCGGTGGCATTATGAAATGCGATGTGATCGCCGAAGGGGTGGTGGCGGCGGCGCGCGAGGTACAACTCCGGGTCCCGCTGGTGGTCCGCCTCGAAGGTACAAATGTCGAGCTGGGTAAGAAAATCCTGGCCGAATCTGGTCTCGACATCATCCCGGCAAGCGACATGGCCGATGCGGGCCGCAAGGTAGTAGACGCAGCTCGACGAGCGGCGGGGCAGTAACCCTACTCTGGGAAGCATGCCTGGATAGCGGCAAGACTGCCGGACGGTGTTACTGCCTTTGCTGGGGCTTACAGGTCCTTGCGCACCACAACGGTTCCCGAGCCGAGCGAGGCCGCGCTTAAAACCCCGTCGAGAACCAACTGCACACGCAAGCGCCGCGCATCGACTGCGCGAATCACCGCGGCAATGGTGTCTTGCGGGTCGGGAAGAAAAATCACCGCAGGCGTGGTGGAACTCGTTTCATCGCTCGATGCACGCCCGAGGGCACGAGTGATCTGGGTGTCCCCCACGGTGCCCGAAAACGCCACACCAAAAGTACTTTGCCCATCGAATGGCGAGCAATCCGTTTGACCCTGCGCTGGAGCACAAATATCGATCCGTGCCTCTGGGCGCGGTGCCACCGCCGTACTCGGAAGCGGTGCACCCACCGCCACGGCCACGCCTGGCTGATCGACAATGATCGCCGCTGGGCCCGCAGTGCCCGTCAGGCGATAGCGTACCAATGCTGGCGCACTGTCGAGCAAGCGCAAGGTAAGGCCAAAAGGTGTGGCTCCGTTTTCCACGAAGATCTGAAACGGGGCACTGGCGACAATCTCCTGTCCGGCCAGGGAACGGAAAACCCGATCCCCGGCGTGCACCTCGATTACCTCGAAGCGGATGGGCCCTGCCACTTGGGGCAACACCTCGAAGGCGATCTCCGGCAAGTTCGGCGGATTGGAGCCCGACTCCCCACAACCCAAAACCGACGCGACAAACACCAACACCCCCAAACACCGCCAAGCTTGTCTCGGCCACAGTGGACAGCGCCCTGACATGCGTGTCGCTGTTCGCACCGCGGCATTGCAGGGTCAAGAGACAGCACGCTCCGTAGCTAAGCGCCGATTCCTATCACTTAGGGGAATGCGAACGGATTGCCGCCAACGCCCGCTGGATTCACATTCGTTTACCTAACTGAACCCGCCGCGTGAGATTTCTCGCTGGCAGCTCCCAGCCTAACTCGGACAACATCGCAAGCGAGGTCTTGCGGAAAGCGCTGCGATACCAAGCTTGAGGCAGCGTGCTAACCCGTAGGAGCAATGGAGCGCGATCGCTTTATCGATTTGGTTCAAGAGGTCTGGGAGCAGTTCCCCGAGCCCTTCGCCTCCAAACTGGAAAACGTCGTACTCATCGTGGAGGACGCGCCCAGCCCTGAGCTACTTCGTTCCATGGGGCTGAACCCGAGGCGCGACACCCTCTTTGGTCTTTACCGCGGCGTGCCACTTCCGCAGCGCGGAGCGACGTTTGCAAACCACCCGCCGGACACTATCACCATTTTTTACCGGCCGCTGGTTCAACGCTTTCACACCGAGACCCAACTCCGCCGTGAGATTGCACGCACGATCATTCACGAAGTAGCCCATCACTTTGGAATGAGCGAGGCGGAAATCCGCAAACTCGGGTACTAACTCGCTTGCTCCTCACCAACCTGCGCGTCCAGCTCCGTTGAGCCTCTTTCGAGCAACTTCGGTGAACGGCTAACGCAGACCGTACTTCTCCAACTTGCGGTAAAGCCGTTGGCGTTCGATGCCTAGCAGGCGAGCCGCTTCCGACTTGTTCCCTCCGGTTCGTGCCAATGCTGCAGCAATCGCGCGCCGCTCCAGCTCCGCAAGCGGGACGATCTCATCGTCCCGCCCCTCAGGGGCAAGCGGCTCCCTGACGTGGGCGCCAAAGCGGATTCGGTCTGGCAAATCCTCCACGCCGATTTCAGGCGCCCGCGACAGCGCAAATGCCCTTTCGATGGTATTTTGCAGCTCTCGAATATTCCCAGGCCAGGAATACGCCAGCAGCCGCTCCATGGCGGCTGGAGTTACCCGCTTCGGTTCAACCCCATAATCGCGACTAAAGCGCTGCACGAAGTGCTCGACCAACAAGGGGACGTCTTCCAGCCGCTCCCTCAGTGGTGGCAGGTGAATGGCCACGACGTTCAAACGGTAGTAGAGATCGCTGCGGAACGCCCCTCGCTGCACCGCATCCTCCACGTCGCGATTTGTGGCCGCAATCAAGCGAATGTCGACTTTCACCGCCCTCGTCGAACCCAACGGAGTCACTTCGCGCTCCTGAATCGCGCGCAAAAACTTCACCTGAAGCGGAAGTGGGATCTCGGTCACCTCGTCCAGAAACAACGTACCACCGTTCGCCGCCTGAAAAACACCTTCGTGATCGTCGATCGCTCCCGTAAATGCGCCCCGGCGGTGACCGAACAACTGACTCTCCAACAGAGTTTCCGACAGTGCGCCACAATTCACAGCGACAAACGGACGGTCCCGCCACGGCCCTCGCTGATGGATGATGCGAGCAACCAGTTCCTTACCTGTGCCCGGTTCCCCCGAAATCAGCACGTTACTTTTATTTTCGCTCACCGCTTCGATGATGCGGTAAACCTCCTGCATCGCTGGGCTGCGGCCAATGATGTCGCCAAAGCCAACGCGGTGCCGAACCTCCTGACGGAGCAACCGAACCTCGCGCTGCAAATTGCGCAGCTCGAGCAGTCGCGAAACCGCCAACAGCAGCTCCTCGGGATGACAGGGCTTAATCAGATAATCCCCGGCCCCGAGCTTCAGTGCCTCGACCGCCGACTGAATCGTGCCATGGCCGGTGAGCACAATCACCGCCGTTTCGTGCCCACGAGCCTTCATTTCCCGGAGAAGTTGTAGCCCGTCCATCACGGGCATGTTCAGGTCCGTGATCACCAAATCGTACGCTCGTTCTCCCAAGCGTTCCAATGCTTCCTTACCGTTGGCTGCACTATCAACGGAGTGACCCCGCCGTTCGAGGATTTTCGTCAAGGTCCGCACCATGTTGGCCTCGTCTTCGACCAGCAACGTGCGAATCGAGCCAACACGTTGGGACACCAGCGGCTCGCCCTGCTGTTGGCAATCTCCCGCAAGGTGCGCTTGCTCGCTCATTGGCTTACCCGCCCCGGCACGCCCAGCAAACCGACGAACTCCTCGTCGACCTCACCGCGAGGCAGCTCGATCGTGAAGGTCGTTCCCCGGTTCACCTGACTCTGCACCCGAATCTCACCGCGAAACTGTTTCACCACCGAGTGCACCACGGAGAGTCCCAAACCGGTGCCCTGCCCCGGCTCCTTGGTCGTGAAGAAGGGATTGAAAATGCTGCTCAAATGTTGCGGCGGGATACCCACGCCGGTGTCGCTAAAGTCGAGGCGAATGCGATCGTTGCCCAGAGGCATCGTGCGAATCCGCAGTTCGCCACCGTTGGGCATTGCCTGCACCGCATTCGTGATAAGATTCAGGAACACTTGCCGCAGCGCGTTCTGGTTCGCCACACAGAGGCCCACGTCGCCAAATTCGGTGTGCACCTGCACGCCCCGCGTTTGCAAGCTCTTTTGCATCAGTTGCAAGGTTTTCCCCAGCAATGCGTTCACATCCACCACTTCGGTCTCCGCCCGCGAGGTCCGCGAAAACTCGAGCAAATTGTCGATGATTTCCTGCACCCGCCGCATTTCTTCCAAGGCAATGCGCAAGTCCTCTTCCACCTCGGGTTGTCCTGGAGGCAGAATTTCTTTGAGGTCGAACAACGCGTTGGCAATAATGCCTAAGGGGTTGCGGATCTCGTGGGCAATCCCAGCCGCGAGTTGGCCGATCGCGGCCATCTTCTCCGACTGAATCAGCTGGCTCTCCAGCCGCTTGCGCTCCGAAATATCCACGCAAATTACCTGGAAAAAGCGCTGCCCCGCATACTCAATCAGACCCGCGTTGATGAACACGGGGATACGTTCCCCATCCCGCTGCAGCAAGTGCAGGTCGTCGCGGCGTGCGTGGCCGCGGCGCCTCGCCTCGTCCAGCAAGCGTTGGACCCGCTGTCTTTCTTCGCCTGGGACGAGGTCCCAAAAGCGCAACCCAACCATTTCCTCGCGGCTAAGTTGCACGAGTTTTTCCGCAACTCGGCTTGCTCCCAAGATGGTGCCGAAGTCACAGTCCACCCGGAAAATCGCTGCCGGCGCATTGTCCACTGCCTGACGGTAGCTCGCTTCTTGCTCTCGCAAATCGGCTTCGCGCCCAGCCACGAAGAAGTCCGTGACATGGAGGATGCGCTCTTCAAACTCCTGCCGTAACAACCGCAACAAGGCCGCCGCCCGCACCGGGTCGTGCTTGCGTTGCTCCTCGATCCGTTCCTCGAACAGCCTCACTAAGCGCATTTGCCCGCTCAGGAAGCGCGAGGCGGGAAAATGAGAGATAAAGCCGCGCCGCGCGTGGTTGCGAAGAAAGACGTAGGTTTCCACGTCCTCCGGGTCCTCGATGTGCCGAAACCAACGCTGGAGCGCAGACAACATCCAGTCGCGCACCTCTGCCCACTGAGGCTCGGGAATTTGGAAGGCGCGGCCGACGATGCGAATCCATTCTTCCACTACTTGCGGCATCGCCGCTTCGAGCAAGGCTACCAATTCACGGCGCAACCCGCGTTCCCCTTCCGGCACCAGGTACAGGCCGCAGCCGCGCATGTAGTTACGCACCCGAGTCAGTTGTTCGTCCAGCAATCGATCCCGAGCAGCGCCCATGCCTCGCAATTCGCCTCGAAGCCGGCAAAATAACAACCTATGCTACATGCCTCCAGCGCTGGGGTGTGTGTCGCCCGAGCTGCCCTTCTCGCTGATCTTAGGTGTCGTACCTCGGAATGCCCTCGGGCCGCGCTGGAATCGCCGACGCCCTTTCAGAACTAAAAGGCAGGGTGCTTTAAACTCGCGTTCGTTTCCCGAACGGGAATGGAATGCGTACTCCTTGCGTTTGCGGCTGGTACGAGCGTTGCCGAAACTCTGCACCGGCCCGGACTCGTGTCACGCGTGGTTCCCCTCCGTAAGCGTTAACGAACCCGGCGCCGCAGGTGGGGCGAATCGTGAACCCATGCGGTCGATCCTCACCGAAAGAATCGCCACCATGCTTTACAGGGGCGCGCGCAACGTGCTAGGACGCGGCGCCAAACAACTGTTCACTTGGGAGTATGGGGATGCAAAACGACGAGCTGTTGGAACGACTCAAAGCGTTGACCTTTTGGAGCGGGCATCGAGAAATGTCGATCGAAGACCTGGCTGCCATCCAGCCTGGTCTTGGCCGCATCATGCCCGAGATCGGTCAACGAACCTGGAAGCTCTACTATGCGGCGAAGGCGGGCAATTGGGCTCTGGCAAACTTTCAAGCGAAGGAAATCCGCGGACTAATGGAGCTGGGCGCGTTCACCCGCCCAAAGCACGAAGCGGCGCTTGTGGAATTTCTCGAGCAACACTGGACGCCGCTTCAGGAGGCCATCAAGAAAGAGGACTTCTCTGCGTTCGAAGCAGCGTTCCACAAAGCGGTGGATGCGGCCAATGCCTATCATGAGCTGAAAGACAAGCCGTACATCGTCTGGAAATTGCCCGATCACCCACCACCCGACCTCGACTTGTCTCCCCGAAAAAAGAATGCCTAACCCCGTCCTATGCGTCTACTCCCCGAGCTCGAGCGTGCCGAGCGTGCGCGTACAAAGGGTTTCACGCGCCGGCAGGTGCTGCGCTGGGGCTTGCTCGGGGGCGCTGCGGCGCTCGTGCCGGTTACCGTCCCCGGATGTGGTGATGACGGCGAACCGGCCGCACCGCCTCTCGACTCCGAAGCTCCCTCGTTTCTCACGGAACGGGAGCGCGAAACGTTGCAAGCGCTCATTGAAACGGTGCTCACGCCGGACGAGGAGAGCGGTGCGGTCCTGTACGGAGTCGAGGACTACATTGCCCGCCTCCTTTCGACAATTCCGACCGAGCAAAATCCAGGATTCGTTTTTGCCGGAGGGCCGTTTAGCGGCCGCAATCCGTTCCCGGACTATGATCGAGGTGCACCCAGCGGAAATTTTCCGCGCAATAATTTCCGCGAGTTCGTTCCACTGAACCGCTGGCAACGGCTGAGCTGGCGGGCCCGCCTGCTCGGCTCAGATGCAGTGCCGGAGTTCGATTTTAACGCCTCGGTTCTCGGTCCCGTGACCGGCCTCCGGACGCAGTACCGAGTTGGGCTGCAAGAGTTGGAGGATCTCTCCCAAACCACACTCGGCCGCCCGTTTACGGAGCTAACGGTGGCGGAACGCCAAGCCACGCTACAACGGGCAGACGCGGATTTTGTGGCCTTGGTGACCGGCCACATTCTCGAAGGCCTATTCTCTGCGCCCGAGTACGGCGGGAATCCCAACGGCCTGGGTTGGCAGCTCATAGGCTACGACGGTGATAGTCAGCCACTCGGCTATGCACTGTTCGACCGGAGCGCGGACACCTATCGCGAGCGACCCGACAAGCCGACATCGACCGCCAATCCAAACGAAACCTTTGCAGCATTTCCCACTGAAATTGCGACGCTGTTACGGACTCTCACTCGCTTGGCTGGGGCTCCCCGCTTTCCCTAAGGGACGACCGTGACCACCGGCGCGCGTGCACAGTTGCCCTCACGGGTTCCTGGTGTTCTTGGGAATACCTCGCTCGACCAGTTCGACGCCGTCATCATTGGTGCGGGCGCGGGCGGCTCGGCGGCAGCACGGGTTCTTACCGTAGTGGGCGGGAAGCGCGTGCTGATTTTGGAGCATGGGCCTAACTACTTTCTGGGCCTCGACGACCCGGACCCCAACAAGCCTGAGCCACTGTTCAGCAACGATGAACTCAAACTCGCAATCCGCGGGTTCGTCGCGCAAGATCCATTACTCGAGCCGCGTACCTTCCGCGAGTCAGAGATGGCCGCGGCGGCTTTCCACCATGACGTGAATACACTCCCGAAGACAGTGGGCGGCGCAGCGATCCACGCCGATATGAAGTACCCGCGCTTTAACCGTGTGGACTTCCGCCTGGCCTCGGAGCTTGCAGCAAAGGGGGTCCACTATGAAGGCGCTGCCTTTGCTGATTGGCCGCTCACATACGATGAACTGGAGCCTTACTACACGGAGGCAGAACGACTTTCCGGGGTGCAGGGGTTGGCTGGCAGCGATCCTTTTGCCTCCCCCCGCACCTCCGACTACCCCATGCCACCCGGCTTGCCCATGTACGTGGCGGAAGTGCTGAGCCGCGGCGCCACGACCCTCGGCTACCACCCCTTTCCGTATCCCGGCGCGCAAAATTCGCGCTTTTATCGCGGCCGACCGCCCTGCAACGACTGTGGGTTTTGCTCCGGCTACGGCTGTCCAAACAATTCTAAAGGCAGCCCGGCGGTCACCACGCTGCGTGAAGCGTTACTCACCGGCCGCTGCCAGCTTCGTTACAATGCTCATGTCACCCGGCTGCTTCACAATGGTCGCGGTCGGGTCACGGAGGTCGAATACGTCGACGAGCATGGCACCGTACAGCGTGCTCGGGGAGATATATTCCTTCTCGCCGCAAGCGCGATCGAAAGTGCGCGCTTGTGTTTGCTTTCCGGGATCGGGAACGAGAGCGGCCTCGTCGGGCGATTCCTGATGTTCCACACGCAGAACATCAGTGTGGGCTTCTATCGGCAACGGCTCCACGGGGAACGCGGCCGCTCTGTGACGCACGGAATCTCCGATCTTCGCGGGGTGCGGCCCGGCGGAGACGAAGTTGATCCATCCATGCCCCTGGGTGGCATCGTGGAATTCGGCACCAACTCCGGCGCGATTTCCGGCGCGCAAGCTGCGGTGCAAGCATTCGAACTCGCCCGGCTGCAAAACATTCCGGGGCTTACGCTCTGGCGGCTGCTGCGCGCAAATGTTTTCCAAGGACATATCGCCGTCGCCTTGCAGCAAGCTGAAGATGCGCCGTATTTCCACAACCGGATCGACCTCGATCCTCAGTTGCGCGACGTGTTCGGTCAGCCCGTGCCGCGCATCACGTACCGGCTCGGGACGCTCGAGCGCGCAGCCAGACAGTTTTACGGCCCTCGGTTGGTGGAACTC
The DNA here is from genome assembly GCA_026415395.1 of Candidatus Binatia bacterium. Taxonomy (NCBI): domain Bacteria; phylum Candidatus Binatota; class Binatia (SeqCode); species Binatia bacterium. The sequence goes on from JAOAHD010000010.1 coordinate 50,142, forward strand.
CATCGCGCGGCGGGCGCGGAGTACGGTTTTCTCGCCCCGCTCGACACCCCGCCGCAGTCGCGCCACGTGCTCGGAACGTTACGAATGGGCGCAGATCCAGCGAGCTCGGTTTGTGATTCGCAGCAAAGATTTCATACTGTGGAGAACCTGTTTGCTGTGGACGGCAGCGTCTTTGTGACCTCCTCTGGTTATAACCCGACGCTGACAATTATTGCCCTGGCCTTACGCGCGGCCGCGCACCTGGTCGCGCCCAGCTCTCCGGAGCGCGTGCTCGGCAAGGACGGTCCTCTTTAGCACCGGCTCGCCGTTCAGCGCGCTTTCTTTTGAAGGCACGCTCCGTTAGGGGCGAAGGCATGTCCCAGTCATTTTACCGCAACCCACCGCCACGGATTTTCGGGCACCGAGGTGCTGCCGGCCAGGCACCGGAAAACACCCTGCCCTCGTTTGCGCTGGGCCTCGCGCTCGGTGCCGACATTTTGGAATTCGATGTCCATCCAACGCGCGATGGCTTTATTGTCGTCATTCACGACGACACCCTCGACCGGACGACCAACGGCAGCGGACTCGTGCGCGACCATGCTTTGCACCAGATCGAGCGCCTGGATGCTGGCTACCACTTTTCCCGCGATGGGCGCGATTTTCCGTTCCGTGGCCACGGTGTGCGGGTGCCGACGTTCGAGGCCGTGCTGAAACAGTTTCCGTTGGCAACGTGTAACGTCGAAATCAAAGAAAACGATAGTGGACTGATCGATGAAGTCATCGCCACACTGCGCCGGCTCGATGCCGTGCATCGGGTCCTCGTTGCCGCGGAAAACGGCGCAATCCTCGAACAGGTCCGCCTCCGTGCACCCGACATCACCACCAGCTTCTCCGCTCAGGACGTACTCACGTTCCTCGATCGCCTACAACACCAGCGATGGGACGGCTACACACCGCCCGGAATCGCCCTCCAGGTGCCGCCGCGAGTTGGCGATATCGAACTTGTGCGACCAGAGTTGATCGCAGCAGCCCATCAGCTCGGCTTGGAAGTCCATGTATGGACTTTGAACGACCCGGACGAGATTCGCCGTGTTCTCGAACTCCGGGTCGATGGCGTGGTCTCCGACTTGCCCGGGCTTGCGCAGGTGATTGCGCGGGAGTTTTCAGGTTCCGTAGCCTGAGGCACGAACACTCAAGCGCTTTGCAGCAAGACTCCTGCACTCACAAAGAAGCACTGCTCGGGCTCCACGTGCAGAGAAAATACCTCCGCCTCCCCGTCAGCCTCCACCGCCGCCACTTGCCAACCCGCTACGGAAAGGCGCTCCTCACCGGAATCTGTCCGGTAGCGGTAGCCCGCCGGGTAATGAAATGCCGCGCAGAGCACAGTGCCGGGCTGCAAATCCCGCAAAGCCACACACTCGAGGCTGGCCAAAAACACACCTTGAGAGGGCACCGCGCGGAACCAAGCCCCGTTTTCGAGCCGGAGGCGTAAGACCGGCGCGGTGGCTACCATTTGCACGTCGCGCATCATCCGGAAACGCACCCGCCCGGTGGCATCGCGGGTGAAAACAGGAATTGCTTTCCCCGCCACCTTGCGAATTTCCATCGGCCCCTCGGGCGTTTCCACCAGCGTCTCCGCCGCCAAGCCACAACGAACGTCCATAAGTGCCGTCATACTGAACGTTCCCAAGCACGTCCACCACTCACCCGCGGCGCGCGCGCTTGGCCGCCCCTTTGCGCGCGGTCTTCCGTTCACCGCGCGCGCCTTTTAGGTGCGCCAAAAACTCATCCACCGGCAGGGTGTTCAGCACATCAGCCGCTGTCGCCCAGCCGCGCCGAGCGGTGGCGATCCCGAAAAACAGGTAATCGAGGTGATGGATGCTGTGGGCATCGGTATCGATCACCAGTTTCGCCCCTGCCTGGATTGCCTTGCGAACGTGCTCATCGCGCAAGTCCAGACGTTCTGGATAGCCGTCGATTTCGAGCACGGTTCCCGTGCGAACGGCGGCGGCAAAAATCTCATCGAGATCGACATCGTACGGTTCGCGCTTTAGCAAGGCCCGGCCGGTGGGGTGGAATAAAATGTCGGCATGGGGATTTTCCATCGCCCGCACGATGCGGCGGGTCTGCTCAGCCCGGGGCAAGTGAAAGTAAGAGTGCACGGCAATTCCCACCACGTCGAGTTGAGACAATGTCTCGTTATCGATGTCCAAACTGCCGTCACGGTCGATGTTGACCTCGGCCCCTTTCAAAATTCGGAAGCCTCGTAGCTTGCTGTTCAAGCGGTCAATGTACTCCATCTGCTCGCGTAACTTGGCAGCGTCCAGGCCGACCATAGCGAGGGCGCGCGTGTGGTCCGTAATGGCAATGTACTCGCGACCAAGCCGCCGCGCCGCCTCGACCATCTCTTCTATGGAATGAGCCCCGTCGGTCCAATTGGTCTGCACCTGCAAGTCGCCGCGGACCTCGCCGTACTCAATTAGCTTCGGCAACTTGCCCTCCCGCGCAGCTTCGATCTCTCCGGTGTCTTCCCGCAACTCAGGCGCGATAAATTGCAAGCCCAAGGCCTCGTAGACTTCTTCCTCGGTTCGGCCAGCGATGACCCGCTCGCCGCGGAATAGCCCGTACTCGTTCAGCTTCAGTCCCTTTTCCATCGCAATGCGCCGCAGCGCCACATTGTGGGCTTTGCTACCGGTGAAGTAATTCAACGCTGCACCCCAGCTCTCGGCAGGCACAACGCGCAAGTCCAGGTCCATACCCATGTGCAGCTTCACGCTCGACTTCGTGTGGCCTTTGCCATGCACGTACTGCACCTCCGGCATGTTGACGAAGAAGTCCATCACGGCGTCCGGGTCGTCCGCCACCACCAACAAATCGCCGTCACCCACCGTTTCCTTACAGCGACGAATCGACCCAGCGATCGCCACACGACGCACCCCGCGAACCCGCGCCAGCCGTCCCTCAATCTCCCTCACCAGCGGCAACACCGTCCCCAGCAGGAAGCGACCTTGGCTCCGTTTGAGAAACTCAATTCCGCGTAAGATTTTCTGCTCGCTCTTTTCGCCAAAGTGCGGGAGACTGCGAATTTTCCCCTCGCGCGCCGCTTTCTCCAAATCTTCCACCGTGCGCACACCGAGCTTTTCGTACAACACCTTGATGTTTTTCGGCCCCAAGCCCTCGATCGCGGCCAAGCCACTCAGATCTACCGGCACCTTGGCATGCAGCTCTTCGTAGTACGGCAATTTGCCCGTCCGCACCATGGTCACGATTTTTTTGGCAATGCTTTTTCCGACTCCGGGAAGCTCTTCGATGGCGCGCTCTCCGCCCTTTTCCAGCACCTGCGCAATCGGTTCCGAAAGGCTCTCCACCGCATACGCGGCCTTCTCGTAGGCCCGCGGCTTGAACGGAACATTGTCCATCTCGAGTAACATGGCGATCTCGCGCAAGATGCGCGCCACTTCTGCATTGGAGATTACCCGCTTCGCTCTGGCCATCGACGTCCACCTACCGCAACGCTTTTTCCCCAATCACCTCTTGCTGGCAAGGACGGGCGTTGGACAACGTCCTAACGCAGCGCGTTGCGATTTTTATGCATCGCGTTATAGAATTCGGCAAAGGAGGTGCTCGATGATGGCCCTCGAAAACTATTCAACCTTACCTACCTGGGCAGGCAATGCGGACCAAACGCTGATTCTTGACCCCAGCATCGCCTGGCTGGTGGTGTTGATGCTCGTGGTCGTTGCCAGCGGCCTGCTCTGGCTCCTCAATCGCGAATTCCACGAGCGCCAGGGTGAGCGCTGCAACGCTCCTCGCCAGCGCGAGGTACGAAGGGCGCCGCGTCCAGCCACGCAACGACTCCGCGAGGCCTGATTCACCCCTGCTCGCCAGCGTTTCCTACTCGCCCTGCAAAGGGTCCCGGGCGTTGGCATTTCCTTGGCGCGGCGAATGCTCTAAACACCTTCGCCCGTGTGGGCCAGCGTGGTCATCCCAACGTACAACCGCCGCACGCTCGTGTGCGAGGCGATCGGCTCCGTCCTCGCGCAAAAGGGTATGCCCGCCGATGCCTTTGAGCTCATAGTCGTGGACGATGGTTCCACCGACGGTACCAGCGATTTCTTACGAAGTCAGTTTGGCGACACGATCCGGCTGGTCCAGTTGCCTACCAACCAAGGCGTGGCGGCAGCACGCAACACCGGTGCGGCGTGGGCGCGGGGGGAGTGGCTAGCGTTTCTCGACTCCGACGACCTCTGGCACCCCCGCAAGCTTGCCCGACATTTGCGCTTTGCGGAGGAACACCATTACGCCATCAGTCAGACCGAGGAAACTTGGGTCCGCAACGGCCGCGTGGTGAATCCCTGCCACCATCACCGCAAACCGCAAGGGGATATCTTCATTCCGTCATTGGAGCGCTGCCTCGTGAGTCCCTCAGCGGTGCTGCTTCGACGAGAGCTGTGGGAACGCCACCAGGGCTTCGACACCAGCTTGCCGGCCTGTGAAGACTATGACTTGTGGCTGCGGATAGCCTGCGAGGAACCGGTGGGCCTGCTTGTGGAACCGCTGGTCATTAAGCGCGGTGGCCATGCCGACCAACTTTCCCGGCGCTTTTGGGGGATGGACCGCTTCCGCGTTGCCAGCCTGCTCCGCATCCTGTTTTGTCATCCGCTCGACGACGTGCGCGCCCACGCGCTGCTCGCGGTGATCGACCGTAAGACCCACATCTTGGCCAACGGTGCCCGAAAACGGGGGCGTGTGGAGGAAGCTGCGCGTTACCGATTGCTATTTGAAACGGCTCGGAACTACGTGCACCTACGTTGGCCGGCTGAAGCGCAAAGAGGCCTACGAGCATGACCGATCGATCCCTTGCCGATGCTATCCGCAAATTCGCTGCCGAACGCCACTACCGCCCGCAAACCGTCGAACAGTGGATCTCTTTGGAGCAACCCGATGCAGCAGCGCTTCTCCATTTGGCCTCGAGCCTTCGGCTCGGATGTAACCAACTCCGGGATCTTTGGGAGATTGCCGCGGAAATTGCCCTGCGGGATCAAACGACCATAGCGGCGGTACTCCGAGCGCCCGAGATCGAACAGGTCCTGCAGGCAAAGTTGAGCCGCAATGACCGCTTACAACGCATCAAGCATCTTCTCCGTCGCCGCCGCTTCCCAACTCTCACCGCGGCTGAAGAGCGCGCCCGCACCTTCATCCAAGCGGGAGGCTTCCCCCCGACCATTCGCATCTCCTTACCACAATTTCTCGAGGGCGACGAAATTCTCGTCACTTGCCGCGCGAAGACTCCAGAGGAACTCCGGGCGCAGCTCGCAGCGTTGTCCCGCTGGGCGGAGGGCGACTTCTGCGCAAGGCTCTTTGCTTTGCTAGGGGGTGAAGCGTGATTGCCTGGCAACCCGACACTGTGTGGATCGAGCGTGGGCTCGAAACGAGCCACATTGCGGGCAACGTGCACAAGTTTTATCCGGACGTCCCTCAATACACTTTCGATCCCCCACCTCCGCTGCCAGCGAGCGATTTTGCCACCGGCAAACGCCAACTCGTGATTCAGCGACACCGTGGCTCGTTCCTCCATCACTGCCCGGCAGGCACACCCGGCCTAGTTTGCTGCAACTATCTCGTGGTGAATTTGGGGGCTAACTGCCCGTTCGATTGCAGCTACTGTTTCCTGCAAGAGTATCTGGCCCACACTCCAGGGCTCCGCCTGTTTGCCAACGTGGCCGATGCACTGGCGGAAATCGATGATGTATTGCGCCGTCACCCGCAGCGGCGCTTTCGGATCGGCACCGGAGAGCTGATCGACAGTCTCGCCCTCGATCACCTCACCGGGCACAGCCAATTGCTCATTCCCTTCTTTGCGGAACGGCCGAATGCCGTCCTCGAACTCAAAACCAAGAGCGTTGCCATCGACGGTCTCCTCCAACAATCGGCAACCCAAAACGTGGTCGTTGCCTGGTCCCTCAACGCAGCATCCATCATCGACGAGGAGGAACCTGGCACTGCCTCGCTTAGCGAACGGTTGGCTGCGGCCCAAGCGTTACAACAAGCGGGCTATCGCGTCGCCTTCCATTTCGATCCTTTGGTTGCGATCGAAAACTGGGAAGAGTCCTACCGCGACGTGGTCCGCGCCCTGGAGGCTACGCTCGATCCACACCGGGTGGCATGGATCAGTCTCGGGCACCTCAGGCTGAGTCCGGGACTCAAGCGCGCCATGAAAGAACGGCAGCGCGGGGCGCAACTGCTTGCGGGAGAGCTTGTCCCAGGTGCGGACGGCAAACAGCGTGCATGGCGCGGAATCCGCTTGCAAATGTACCGTGCCCTGCTGCGCTGGCTGGCAGAGTGGAACGAGGGAATCCCTCGCTACATCTGCATGGAGCCGGCCGGGGTATGGGAGAAAACCTTCGGCGAGGCGCCCACGGATCAAGAGGTTGCGGCAAGGCTCGTCGGGCCCACGTTGTAGCCATGCCTCCACGCCCGTCCTCGCCCGCCGCGAAGTCTCGGCATGCTATTGGCGTGTTCGACTCCGGAATTGGGGGGCTCACCGTTGTCCAACAGTTGATGCGGCTCATGCCGCAAGAAGACATTATTTACCTTGGCGACACGGCGCGCACACCGTATGGGACCAAATCGCCCGAAACCATTTGCCGTTACGCAACCGAAAACGCAGCGTTCTTGCTCGACAAGGGAATCAAACTTCTCGTTGTGGCTTGCAACAGCGTATCGGCAGTAGCCCTCGATCTCTTGCGACAACAACTACCCGTACCGGTTGTCGGGGTCATCGAGCCAGGCGCAAGGGAAGCCGCACGCCGAACGAGAAACGGGAAAGTTGGCGTCATCGGCACGGAAGCCACCATCTCCAGTGGTGCTTACACGCGGGCACTGAAACAGTTCGCCCCCACCTTGGAGATCTACACCCGTGCTTGCCCCCTATTCGTCCCGCTTGCAGAAGAAGGTTGGGTCAACAACGAGGTCGCGCGCGCGGCGGCGCGGCGTTATCTCGCAAGCTTGCGCCGCAGCGGGATCGACACATTGGTGCTCGGCTGCACGCATTATCCGTTGCTCGCTCCAGTCATCGGTGAAATTCTCGGCCCCCAGGTCGCCTTGGTCGATTCCGCCGGCACCACCGCCCAGACGGTACGCCGAGAACTGCAACGGCACAAGCTGCTGCGCAGCAACGGCAGCGGATCGTTGAGCTTCTTCGTGACCGACGCGCCAGAACGGTTCATCAAAGTCGGGAGTTTTTTTCTCGGTCAACCGGTGGAGTCGGCGGTTCGACTGGAACGCTAAGTCGCCCCTTGCCATGCAGGAGGCGGCGGACGCTGCTAGCCTTGCAGGTCGTATTGACGCTTCCTGACGAACGCCCGGACGGTCCTACCTGAAAACAGCCCGAAAGCAGCAGTCAGCGGCAAAACCACTGTCGCTTGCGGAGGGAGGTTGGGGTGCATAGAGAAAACGAGTCGGTAATAGCGGAGACCACACACACCAATGTTGAACCTCATCAAAAAAATCTTTGGAACGAAAAACGAACGTGAGCTCAAACGGCTCTGGCCTATCGTCGAGCGCATCAATGTACTGGAAGACTCAGTGGCCAGGCTGTCGAACATAGAACTCCGGAACAAAACCGAGGAGTTCCGCCGGCGTGTGCAGGACGATACGGCCCAAGAGCGACGCGAACTCGCAGAGCTTTTGGAACGGCAGCGGGCGCTCGCCGAAGCCCCGACGGTGGAAGACCCCGAGGAAGAGGACCGTTTGCGCGAGGCGATCCGTGCAGCGCAAAAGCGGCTGCGCGAGGCTGAAGAGGCCGTGTTGCTTGAAATCCTCCCGGAGGCATTCGCACTGGTCCGCGAAGCCGCCAAGCGCGCCATTGGTTTGCGACACTACGATGTCCAGTTACTCGGTGGCATTGTCCTGCACCGCGGGGCAATCGCCGAAATGAAAACCGGAGAGGGCAAAACTCTGGTCGCTACCGCTCCCCTGTACCTCAACGCTCTCACGGGCCGGGGGTGCCACTTAGTGACCGTAAACGACTACCTCGCCCGGCGCGACGTGCAGTGGATGGGCCCGATCTTTCACCTCCTCGGCGTTTCCGTTGCCTCCATCGTCCACGAGGCCAGCTACTTGTACGATCCCGCTTACGTCGTCCGCGACTACCGCTTCCTCAGCCTCCGCCCCATCGAGCGCAAGGAAGCATACCTGGCGGACATCACCTACGGGACCAACCATGAGTTCGGCTTCGACTACCTGCGCGATAACATGAAGTTCAGTCTGGAAGAGTACGTCCAGCGCGAACTGAACTACGCCATCGTCGACGAGGTGGACAACATCCTCATCGACGAGGCCCGCACGCCGCTCATCATTTCCGGGCCAGCAGAAGAGTCGACCGAGAAGTACGAGCGGATCAACCGGATCATCCCGCGGCTTCAGCGCGGCGAGCGCAAGGAGAAGAAAAGTCCCGACGAACGACCCGAAGAAACGGGCGATTACTGGGTGGATGAAAAGGCACGGACTGCGGTGCTCACTGAACAAGGGATCGCCAAGGTCGAGCGCATGCTGGGGATTACCAACCTCTACGACCCTCGCCACATCGACATCCTGCACCATGTCAATCAGGCGCTCAAGGCGCATGCCATTTTCCGCAGAGACGTCGACTACATCGTCAAGGACGGTCAGGTCATCATCGTGGATGAGTTCACCGGTCGCCTGATGCCCGGCCGACGGTGGTCCGACGGCTTGCACCAAGCGGTGGAAGCCAAGGAAGGCGTGCCGATCGAACGGGAAAACCAAACCCTCGCGACGATCACGATCCAGAACTACTTCCGCATGTACAAGAAACTTGCCGGTATGACCGGTACGGCGGACACGGAAGCAGTCGAGTTTAAGAAAATTTACGACCTCGATGTGGTCGTGATTCCGCCGAACAAGCCGATGATCCGCGTGGATTATCCCGACGTCGTCTACAAAACCGAGCGAGAAAAATTCAACGCGGTCGTCGAACAGGTAGTCGAGTGTCACGAGCGCGGGCAACCGGTACTCGTCGGTACGGTATCGGTCGAGAAGTCCGAGCGGCTTTCCAAACTCCTCAAGCAGCGCGGCATCAAACATAACGTCCTCAATGCCGTGAACCATGAGGCCGAAGCCAACATCATTGCGCAGGCGGGGCGCTACAAGGCCGTCACCATCGCCACGAACATGGCTGGCCGGGGCACGGACATCTTGCTCGGCGGCAACCCAGAATTTCTGGCGCGCGCCGACATGGAAAACGAGTGGCTGCAGCGCGTCCAAGGTCTCCCTCAGGCAGGCCAACGCTACGAAGACGTGCTCCAAAAACTGCGCGATGCCTACGACGAAGCCGTGGAGCGCGCACGGAAGCAATATGAGCCACTGTGGAAGCCCTTCGAGGACAAACAAGCCGATGCGTTACATCGCCTCACCGAAGCACACCGCGCCTACCTCGAGGCTCGTTTTTGGAAAGAGCGCCAGGCCATGCTCAGCCAGTTATCTGCTTGGCCGCAGCAGCCGACACCCTCAGACGTGCAAGCCTGCACGGCTCAAGTTGCGGCCTACGCCGAGGCGCTGCAGGAAATTGACCGTGTCTGCGGTCCGTTCTTCGACGAGGAAGGCCAAGGACGCTTTTCTCGGGCCCTGAACGAGCTCAAAGCAGCGTTGGAAGAAGTCAGCCGCAACGGCACTGGCAACGGCAGCCGCCTACAAACCGCGCTTGCCCAGTTCGAGCGGGCACGGTCGGAGTATGAACGCGCAATCCAAAAAGCGCTCTCACAAACCGAGGGCGACGGAGCGAACTTCGAAGAGGCGCGGCGCGTCTACGAGGAAACCGAACGCGAGTTTCGGGAAGCGGAGATCGCCTACCTCGAACACCGCAAGCCTTACGAAGAAGCGGTAGCCAAGGCGCAGCACGAATACGAGGAGATGCGGCGCAAATACACGAAGGTCGTGGAGGACGTACGCGAGGAGATGGAAAAGTCGCCGGACACGCTCCGCGCCCGCTACGAGGAGATCCTCGCGCACTACCGCAAGGTTTGTGCCGAGGAGCGCGAAAAGGTGGTCGCCGCAGGTGGCTTGATGATCATTGGCACGGAGCGCCATGAAAGCCGCCGGATCGACAACCAACTGCGTGGCCGTGCGGGCCGACAGGGTGACCCAGGCGCTTCCCGATTCTTCCTCTCGCTCGAAGATGACCTCCTGAGGATTTTCGGGGCCGATCGCATTCAAGGACTCATGACACGTCTGGGCATGGAGGAAGGAGAGCCGATTGAGCACCGCTTGATTTCCCGTGCCGTTGCCAACGCGCAAGCGAAGGTCGAAGCTCACAACTTCGATATCCGCAAACATTTGATCGAGTACGACGATGTCATGAACCAGCAGCGGGAGATTATCTACACCCGCCGCCGCGACATCCTCGCCCGACAGAACCTCAAACGGGACATCCTCGAAATGGCCGAAAATGTAGCGGCCGAAATTGCCGAACAATACGCCGACAAGGACACTCCGCCGCAAGAGTGGGACTGGCAGGCAATCGAAGACACGGTGTTCAAGACCTTTGCCTTCCGCCCGAATTTTTCTCCGGAGGAACGCAAGAACATCTCGTTCCAGGAACTGGAGAACCGACTCATCGAGGCCGTGCATACTCACTACGAGGCCAAAGAACAGCAGTTCACCGCACCCGTGCTCCGGCATTTGGAAAAGATTGTCTTGCTCCAAACTCTCGACACACTCTGGAAAGACCACCTGCTGTCGATGGATCACCTCAAAGAGGGTATTGGGTTGCGCGGTTATGCCCAGCAGAACCCCCTGCAGGTGTACAAAAAGGAAGCGTTCGAGCTCTTTGAAAACTTGATGGCGCAGTTCGAGCGCGACGTGGTGGAAAAGGTCTTCACCGTGCAAATCGCCCGCGAAGAGGACGTGGAGCAGCTCGAACGGCAGCGCCGCCCACAACCGGCACGGCTGGTAATGAGCGGCGGGGGGTTGGCTCAGCCTGTGGCCGCCGCGCCCACGCGCCGAGCCGCAGCCGCGGTTTCCGCCGCCGGACCGAAGGTGGGGCGGAATGACCCTTGCCCGTGCGGGAGCGGCAAGAAGTACAAGAAGTGCCACGGGGCCTAACTTGCGGTTGCCGGCCGTGTTTTTCGCTAGCGAGCCAAGCCGCGCGGCACTTGACTGGATCGCGTCATGAAAGTCGACCTTCCCACGACCCCCATTCGCATACCCGGATTCTTGTTCTCCGGGGTCTCCTGCGGCATCAAGGAAAGCGGCAAGCCCGACCTCGCCGTTATTTATGCGGAACGGCCTGCCGCTGTGGCAGCCGCCTTCACCAGCAATCGCGTGCAGGCAGCCCCGGTGCAAATTGCCCGGGAGCACACGCGCGCGGGGCGCTTACGTGCGATCGTGGTGAACAGCGGGAATGCGAACGCCTTCACAGGGGCTGCCGGAATTAAGGCTGCGCGCGCGATGTGTCGCCTCGTGGGACAGCACCTACGTGTGCCTGCAGCTCAGGTGCTCCCCTGTTCCACCGGGCGCATTGGCGTGCCCCTGCCAATGGATCGCGTGGAAAGCGGCATCCGCGCGGCCTGTCAGTCGCTATCGCCCGACGGCTTTCACAGCGCTCTTGCGGCCATCATGACGACTGATGCGTTCCCGAAATTTTCGACCCGCACAGTGCCTCTGGCGGGCCAAGAGGTTGTCGTCGCCGGAATGGCGAAAGGTGCCGGCATGATCGCTCCCCGCCTCTCACTGGCACCCCATGCAACCTTGCTGGCGTTTCTCTTCACGAACGCTCCGCTCACACGCGATGCGCTGCGCGCGCTGCTTCGCGCCGTCTTGCCCGAGTCTTTCAACGCGGCGGTCGTGGACGGCGACACGAGCACCAACGACACCGTGGCATTCCTCGCCAGCGGTGTCGCCTCCCTGGCCCCGATTGCGCCACGATCGCCAGCATTTGGTGCCATTGCTCAAGCAGCAACGGAAGTCGCACGCGAACTCGCTCGCATGGTCGTGCGCGATGGAGAAGGAGCGACGCGAATCATCGACGTGGTGGTTCGCGGTGCGCAGACCAAAGCGGACGCCGAGCGTGCGGCCGACGCGATCGCGAGATCTCCCCTATGCAAGGCTGCCTTTTACGGCGGTGACCCGTACATGGGGCGCGTCGTCTGTGCCTTGGGCTACAGTGGTGCACGATTTGACCCGTCCCGGATTCGCATTTACCTCGATGACCTGTTGGTCGTCGATCGTGGGGTCGAACTGGTCTCTCAAGTCGAGGGCCAAGCCCAGGCCATCGCGGCTCGCTCGGAATTTCGGCTCACTGTCGACCTCCGCGCGGGATCCGCTCAGGCGTTGCGTTTTTGTTCCGACCTCACCGAAGAGTACGTTCGCTTCAACTCAGCATACCGTACCTAAAGCGGCTCCTCTCTGGCTAAGAGAAAGCCACTCGTGGGCGAGTTTCCCACGCGTTGGCGCCTCCGGTGGGCCACAGTCCGCCACCAGAACTCCGGCCCTTTGGGGAAGGTTGCGTCACCGCCACGCAAACAGCGCAGGCTAACGCGCACCTCGTCTGGGCAGTGTTTTCCAGCGAACGGGGAAAATACCCACATTCCGCGGAGTTGCTGAACAGCTTCCTCTTCCCGCCCGACGAAGCATGCCTGCCAAGCCCTAGCTCGTTCCTGTGCCTGCGCCGTTAGTTCGCGGTTGATGTTTGCGCGGTGAGAAATCTGCTTCGTTGCCGCATTTCCCCGTGGTAGGGTAAGTTCGCCAGTCGAGCGTGGAGGGGTTATGAGACCGGTCAAATGGCTTCTTCTGTCCCTAGCGGCGCTTCCGGGCCGCGCCCTAGCCGTAGAAACCTGTGCGAGCGCCTCAGCCAAATACGTTTCCGCGGTCATTCTCGCGGCTCGCAATTGTTTGGTCCGCCAGTTGCCGCAAGGCAGAAGTTGCACGCCTAACAATCGAATTCCAAACCTCCGGGCCCAGCGGGTGCAAAGCTTTTGTCCGAGCGACACGGTTGCCCGGCTGGCTTGCACTGCGCGACAGGCTCTCCTGCCCACTGGCCTCCCCTACAGCTCCTTGATTGGAAGCGGGTTCACCCACGTGTGCACCACGGCTGCCTGCGGCAATGGTGTACTCGAGCCGGGTGAGCAGTGCGACGACGGGAACACCACCGGCGGCGACAACTGTTCTCCTACCTGCCAAATCGAAGGTGGTGCGTGCAATGACGTGTGCGCTGGCGTGGTTCCCGTACCCGGCACGGCCATCCGAGCGGAGCGCATTGCCAGTGGTTTGAGCCGGCCACTGTTACTCACCGCTCCTCCCCGCGACGTGAGCCGGCTGTTCATCGTGGAGAAAACCGGGCGCATTCGCATTCTCAAGTGGGGAGCCTTGCTCCCCACTCCCTTCCTCGACATCTCCGCGCTCGTCTCCAGCGGAAGCGAGCAAGGTTTGCTTGGCCTCGCATTTCACCCACAGTACGCCGACAACGGGCGCTTTTTCATCAATTACACGGACACCGCGGGCAACACGGTGGTTGCGGAGTATCGAGTCTCCTCCAACCCCGACATTGCTGACCCCACGCCAGTTCAGGTGATCCTGCAAGTTTCTCAGCCGTACGCCAACCATAACGGTGGGCATCTCGCGTTCGGGCCCGACGGGTATCTTTATATCGGCTTGGGCGATGGGGGGAGCGCCGGCGACCCTCAAGGTAATGGTCAGAACCCGGCAACCCTGTTGGGGAAAATGCTGCGCATCGACGTCGATCATGCTGCTCCCTATGCGGTGCCGCCGACAAATCCTTTTGTCGGGGCAGGGCCACCGCTCGACGAAATTTGGGCCCTCGGGCTCCGCAATCCGTGGCGCTACAGCTTCGACCGCATCACAGGGGATTTGTACATTGCGGATGTGGGCCAAAACCGCTTCGAGGAAATTAACTTCCAGCCCGCCAGCTCTCCCGGGGGCGAGAATTATGGCTGGAACATCGTCGAAGGCAACGCGCACTGCTTCCCATCAGGCAGCACGTGTGACCAAACCGGGCTCACCCAGCCGATTCACGAGTACGATCACTCTCAGGGGTGCTCTGTGACAGGCGGCTACGTGTACCGCGGCTGTAAGATGCCTGACCTACGCGGACGATATTTCTATGCCGATTTTTGCACCGCTTTTGTGCGGTCGTTCCGAGTCGTCAGTGGCGTGGCTACGGACCACCAGGACCACACGGCTGAGCTCGAGAGTAGCGGCGTTTCCATCGATCAGGTTGCATCATTTGGCGAGGATGCGCGCGGGGAGCTTTATATCGCCGACCTGGGTGGGGAGGTCTTTAAGATCGTTCCGGCAACGCCTTAGGCCACTCGTCGGCGAGATTACAGGGATACTCGATAAAGCCGCAAGGCGTTGGCGATCACCGACACGGAGCTGAAACTCATCGCCGCCGCTGCGATTATCGGGTCCAGCAACAGTCCCCAACTTGGGTACAACACGCCCGCAGCAACGGGGATCGCTGCCGCGTTGTACACAAACGCGAGGAACAAGTTCTGGCGCACGTTCCGCATCGTCGCCCGGCTCAACCGACGGGCGCGGAGCACACCCCGCAGGTCCCCATGCAACAAGACCACGCTAGCACTGGCGACGGCGATATCCGTCCCTGAGGCAATCGCCATCCCCACATCAGCCCGGGCTAAGGCAGGAGCGTCGTTGATGCCATCGCCCACCATGGCCACCACATGACCCTTGGTGCGGTATTCGTCGACCCAGCGCGCCTTATCGGCTGGCGATACTTCGGCGACAAAGTCTTCGATGCCTAACAACCGCGCGGTACGCTCTGCGGCCTTGCGATGATCCCCCGTCAGCATGACGAGGCGCACGCCCTCGGCGCGGAGGCCCTGCACCGCCTCCTCGGCGGATTCCCGGATTGGATCGACGAGGGCCAGCGCCCCTGCCAATTGCCGCTCGACGGCCACCAACACCAACGCAGCCCCTTGTTCTTGAGAACTCTCAATGAGGTTCTCGATTGCACACAAGCCTACGACTCGCTCCCTTTCCAAAAACGCTTGCGAACCCACTAACACTTCTCTGCCGTCCACCTTCCCCACCAAGCCACCCCCCGCATCCACGCGGACATCCACGGGGGTCGATAAGCGGACGTTGCGTTCTCGTGCCGCCTCCACCACCGCCTTCGCCAAGGGATGCTCGCTCGCCTGTTCCAGACTGCCCGCGACCTGCAACACCTCCTCCGGGGAAAGCTTGCCGCAAGCTTCCACCTGCATGACTTGAGGCTTTCCGAGCGTGAGTGTGCCCGTTTTGTCGAGGAGCAAAACATCGGCGCGGTCCAACACCTCCAACGCCTCCGCGTTCTTGATCAGCACGCCAACCTGCGCACCAAGCCCTCTCGCCACCATGATCGACATCGGCGTTGCAAGGCCGAGCGCGCACGGGCAGGCAATGATGAGCACGGCCACGGCGCTCACCAACGCGTGGGCAAGCCGCGGCTCAGGCCCAACCACGACCCAGGCGACGAACGTGACCAACGCCACCAGCAACACCCCGACGACAAACGCACCTGCCACGCGATCCGCGAGGCGTTGAATTGGGGCGCGAGTGCGCTGCGCCTCCTGGACCAGTCGGACAATTTGCGCAAGCACGGTCGCCTCGCCAACCCGTTCCACTCGCATCAGGATGCTTCCACTACCGTTCAACGTGCCCCCGACAACACGCGTCCCGACCTTCTTTTCCACCGGCAGCGATTCTCCGGTCAGCATCGACTCGTCGACGACGGTTTCTCCTTCGATGACGACACCATCGACGGGGATTTTACTCCCGGGGCGGACGCGCAACACGTCACCGACACGCACCTCCGCCACCGGCACCTCCCGTTCGCTCCCATCTGCCTCCAAACGGACGGCGGTGGCGGGCATCAAGGCCAGCAACGCACGCAGCGCTGCGCCAGTTCGTCGCCGCGCACGCACTTCCAACACCTGCCCGAACAATACCAGCACCACGATGGCTGCAGCCGCTTCAAAGTACACCGGCACGTGCCCCCCGTGACCCCGGGCCGCCGCCGGCAGGATGCTCGGGACTGCAGTGGCCACGACGCTATACGACCATGCGGCAAGGACGCCGAGGCCGATCAGCGTGAACATGTTGGGCGAGCGCATTCGCACCGAAACCCAAGCACGCTCGAGGAACAGCCAACCAGAATACCAAACCACCGGAGTCGCTAGGGCCAGCTCGACCCAGTGCTGAATGCGGGCGCCGAGAAATGGAAAACTGGCACCACTCCTCACCATCGGCCACATCGCCAACAAGACCACTGGAAGGGCGAATATCGCGCCGACGACAAGGCGCCTTTGCAGGTCAGCAAGCTCGGCCTCGTAACCTTCCGCAGCGCCGGACAAGGGATCGAGGGCCATTCCACAGCTCGGACACGCACCAGGCCCGAGCTGGCGCACTTCCGGATGCATCGGGCAAGTGTACTCCACAGTCTCTGCGGCGGTTGGCGCTGAAGGCGCCTCCGCGAGAAAACGCTCTCGGCAAGAGGCGCTGCAGAACCAGTAGGTCTTCCCAACCCGTTCCACCCAGCCACCGGCCGCCGCGCCTCGTTGTACCCGCATGCCGCACACTGGATCGGTGGCGTACAAATAGCTCTCAGGTTGGGCGACAAAACGCTCCCGACAGCGGGGATTGCAGAAGCCGAAACGAAAACCGCGGTAGTCTGCCGTGCCGCCCTTGGGCTGCTCAAGGTCCACCTTCATTCCGCAAACGGGGTCGACCCCCCGCCAGTGTCCGAACGTCAGCTCTTGTTCACTCATTCGCAACTACTCCTCGGCGTCTCTCGACGTTCACGCGGGCGCCAAGCCTCGACGCCTTACGAGGTAAAACACCACCGGATACACCAGCAGCTCCATGACGAAACTGACTCCGATTCCCCCGACTAGAGGCGCCACCAAACGCCGAGTGACTTCCGCCCCGGTTCCGGTTACCCACAACAAGGGCAGGAGGGCCAATAAATCCGTCGCCACCGTCATGAATTTGGGGCGGATGCGCTGCACGGCTCCGGCGTGAATCGCTTGCAGAAGATCCGCGCGCGTCTGCAGTTTACCCGCGGCCATTTGCGCTTTGTAGCTGTTCTCAAGGTAAAGGAGCATCACTTGGCCCGTTTCCGCATCCAGTCCCAACAGCGCGATGATTCCCACCCACACCGCAAGGCTCAAGTTGTAGCCAAGGAGCCACAATAGCCAGAACGCACCGACGAGGCTGAGCGGTACTGCGAGCAGAACGACCGCGACACGGAACCAACTCCCGTTGGCGATGTAAAGGAGCACCACTACCACCAGCAGCGTCAGCGGCACAACCAACATCAAGCGCTCGTTGGCCTTCTGTAAATACTCGAAGCGGCCCGACCACACGCGGTTATATCCCTGCGGCAGCGGAACTTCATCGGCAACGATCCGTTTGGCCTCCCGCACATATCCACCGAGGTCGCGCCCGGCCATGTCCACATAAACCCACGCGGTGCGCTGGCCATTTTCGCTACGAATCATTGAGGGGCCAGGACGAACGGAGATGTCCACGAGCTGCCCCAGCGGAATGGCTTGCCCCGATGGAGTCCTAACCAAAATCTGCCGCAGCAACTCTGGATCATCGCGCAATTCCCGGGCGTAGCGAACAACGATCGGGTAGCGTTCGAGCCCGCTCACGATTGTGCTGACCTCCCGGCCGCCAATCGCGGTCTGAATCACATCCTGTACATCGGCCACGGTCAGGCCGTAACGCGCCGCCTCCTCGCGTCGCACCTCGAGATCGAGGTAGTAGCCCCCCACGGTACGCTCCGGATAGGCACTCAACGTTCCCGCCACACGCTCCTGCAGAACCACCGCAGTGCGCTCGGCGAGCTCATTGAGAACGGCCAGATCGGCACCGAGAATCTTCACCCCCACGGGGGTTTTGATCCCGGTGGTCAGCATGTTGATCCGGTTCTCGATCGGATAGGGCCAGGCGTTGGCGACGCCGGGAAAGTGCACGACTTCGTTCAACCCGGGGTGACGCGTACCGTCGGGATCGGTCCAGCCAAGCTTGAGTTCCTCTGTCGTGATCCGCCGTTGTTCCGGCCAAAACGTCGCGGTGAGTGGCCACTTGAGCCAAGCCGGCCAGTCGCTGAAGAAGTAGCGAACGGGCCGGGTCCGCCACTGCGCCGGGTCGGTGTGTAACTGCACCACGGTTTCGATCATCGAGAGAGGCGCCGGGTCGGTAGCAGTCTCCGCGCGGCCGATTTTTCCGTGCACCGTGCGCACCTCCGGGAAGAGGCGCAGCAGCTTGTCACTTTGCTGCAACAGTTCTCGGCTCTTCGTGACACTGATGCTCGGCTCGGTGGTCGGCATGTATAAAAGATCCCCCTCGTCCAGGGCTGGCATGAACTCTTCCCCGAGTTGGCTCAACGGGTACAACGTGGAGAGGCCAATCAAAATAACCAGAGCAACCGTCAGCCACGGCCAACGCAAAGCCGCCCAGAACGTCGGTTCGTACAGCCGAATTAACCAGCGGTTCAATGGATTTCGCTCCTCCGGGAGGATCCGCCCGCGGATGAGCCAGACCATCAGCACCGGCACCAGGGTGATCCCGAGTAACGCCCCTGCTGCCATGGCAAAGGTCTTCGTGTAGGCGAGCGGTTTGAAGAGCCGTCCCGACTGCTCGCCCAGTGTGAAAATGGGCAGGAAGGACAACGTAATAATCAGCAGCGAAAAGAAGAGGCTCGGCCCCACCTCTTTGGCCGCTTCGAGCACGATGTCCACACGGCCGCGCGGCTCACCTCCACCCGCCACACGCGCAGTCTCGAGACTCAAATGCCGATGAGCATTGTCCACCATGACGATGGCCGAATCGACCATCACCCCGATGGCGAGCGCCAATCCCCCTAGGCTCATGATGTTGGCGTTCATGCCGAGCATTTGCATCACGGCCAGCGAAGCTAAAAGCCCCAAGGGCAGCACGAGCACGACCACCAAGGCGCTCCTCACATGCAGCAAGAACAGCGCGCACACCACCACGACAACTGCCAATTCCTCCAACAGTGCCTCGCGCAGTGTGTCGACGGCGCGCTCGATGAGCGCCGAGCGGTCATACGTGATGATCGGGAAGACACCTGGCGGGAGACCTTCCTCTAACTCGGCTAAACGCCGCTTGACGTCGCGAATCACCTTGTAAGCGTTCTCACCGAAACGGGCCACCACGATGCCGCCTACGACCTCGCCGCGCCCGTTGTACTCGCCGACTCCGCGGCGCATCTCGCCCGTGGTCTCGACGCGCGCCACTTGCCGCAAGAGAATTGGGGCGCCGTTTGGTGCGGTGCCCACTGCGCTGTTTTCAAGGTCGGCAAGTTCACCCAGCCGCACGTAGCCGCGGCTGCGCACCATGTATTCGTGCTCGGCACGTTCCACCACCGCCCCGCCGACATCGTTATTCGAGCGCTCGACGGTGCGCACGATGTCGTCGACCGAAACACCATAGGCATGAAGCACGTGGGGGTCGACAGTCACTTGCACCTGTCGGACAAAACCGCCGAGCGAAGCCACCTCGGCCACTCCCTCCACTGCGGCAAGCGGATAGCGGAGGAACCAGTCCTGAAGGCTTCGGAGATCGGCGAGATCCTGGTCAGCACCGATGAGGGGACTGCCATCCACTGGGCAGACCCCCGGCTCTTCGAAGCCCCGCACACGTTCGAGGTGCGAGCGACGGCCCGGCGGCGCATCCTCCAGTTTGGCGTACCAACGGTCTTCCAGCGCGTCGCGCCAGATGCCGCGCGGATGCTCTTTACAGTACCAGCCGGGAAACAACACGTATTGCAGGACCCAGCCCACGCCGGTGGCATCCGGGCCGAGCTTCGGTTCCACGCCGCGGGGTAGCCGGTCGCGCGCGTAGTTTAGGTACTCCAACACCCGACTGCGCGCCCAGTAAAGGTCGGTGCCATCCTCGAACAACACGTAAACGAAGGAAAGGCCGAACATGCTGATCCCGCGCACATCGGTCGACCCCGGCACGGACAGCATGGCTGTGGCGAGGGGATAGGTCACTTGATCATCCACGACAGTCGGGTTCTGGCCAGGGTATTCCGTGACCACGATGACCTGTACGTCGGAAAGGTCCGGAATCGCATCGAGCCGCAGAACACGAGCGCTCCAAACCCCAAGCGCCGCCACAGCCACGCCGAGAAGCGCAACGAGCGAGCGGTTACGCACACTCCATTCAATGACTGTGGCGACCATGACTCCCTGCCTCCTGCGCGGGACGAACAAATTTGCGCGCCGCCTCTCGCAAGCGGCTTTCTGCGTCGAGCAAAAACTGCCCGCTGACGACAACCCGCTCCCCAGGTGCTAGGCCGCTAACTATGCTAACGAGGCCATCCGCTCCAGCCGGACCGGTCTCGACCGTACGCGGTTCGAAGTGGCCCGGATCCGTCACGACAAAAACCACTTTGCGCTCTCCCGTGTCGATCACGGCCTCGCGCGGAACAAGCACCGCTTCAGGTAGGATTTCTCCCGAAATCACCACCGTTGCAGCCATGCCCTGGCGGAGTAGCCCCTCGTCATTCGGGAGCTCACTCCGGACAACGATGGTTCGGGCCGGGCCCTCGACGTGCGGGTGGATGAAAGTGACGGTCCCATGAAATACCCGGCCTGGGAGCGCAAGGATGCGCGCTTCAATGCTCTGTCCTAAGCGCACGGCACACAGATCCTGCTCGTACACCTCGGCATCCAGCCACATGCGCGAGCGGTCGTTTAGCCGCAGCAGCGGCTGGCCCGCTTCCACGCGCACGCCCTCGTTCACAAGCTTTTCCACCACGTGAGCGCTGTACGGAGCACGGAACGTCACTGTTGGCGGAGGTTCCCGCAGCTGGCTCAGCGCATCGATCTGTGCCGCCTCCAACCCGAGTAGATCTAACTTCCGCCGCGAGGCGGCACGCACACTCGGCGTTGCCCCAGGAGCAGAAACGGCAGCGATCCACTCGGCAACTGCGGTCTGCAGCTCTGGGCTGTAAAGTTCAAGGAGCGGCGCTCCTTTGGCCATGTGGGCACCAGTGTAATTGGCGTACAAGCGAACAATCCAGCCACTCACCCGCAAGCTGAATTCACGCACCGTCGACTCCGGCTCGCGCACCTGCGCGTAGGCGCGCACGCTGGTGCGCAACGGTCCTCGGCGCACCTCTTCGACCCGCAGCCCCATGTTTTGTTCGAGCCGGGGATCGATGACGATTACCTGCCCCGCCACCACTTCGTCTTCGTAGACCGGGATCAGATCCATTCCCATGGGACTTTTTCCCGGCCGGTCGGAAATGTACGGGGGACTCATCATCGGATCCCACCAGTATTTGATCTTGCGCTCCCCCGCCTCTCGCTTGGCCACCTCCTTGCGCGACCCAAGCGGTGTCAGTTGCATGCCGCAAATTGGACAGTTGCCCGGTTGGTCGCGGACAACCTGGGGGTGCATCGAGCACGTCCACAACGTCTGTGGCGAACCTGCTTGGGGCGTTCTCGACGCGCTTCGCACGGACTCTGCCGCAGGCGTGACGGTGGCAATGTGGACTTCTTCACCGCCTGCTGTGATGTTGCCGCTCGCCGCGAACAGGGCCACAGACGAAACCCATCCAACAACGACAACGTCCCATCTCTTGGAACACTGCCATCGTTTAGCGCGCCACATCGCTAGCCTCCGCTTCCGTCAGCCGAAGCCACTCCGGGTCCTGGCCCAGCAGGTTTTGCAACCGCACCGCCTGCTGCTCTCGCAAGGCGAGCAGTTCTACGAGAACGGTCTCTCCCTCCAGCCGCGCCACCTCCGCGTCGACCCAGGCACCTAGGGGTTCGCGTCCAGCCTCGTACCCGCGGCGCAACGTGTCGCAGCGTAAGCGCCACTGTGGGAGCAGCACCTCGGACCACAACCGGCGTTGCCTTTCGGCGTTTTGAAACACCACTAGGGCAGCGGCCACTTCGCTTTCCCGGTTGCGCTCGCCTTGCTGAAGCTGGGCGCGACTGGCAGCAACGAGTGCTTCTGCAGCCGCCACCTGGGCCTGCAGTTTCCGCCAAGTCAAAGGCAGTACGAAACCGGCACCGACGGCTCGACTTACGTCCCCTGTGATTGCAATCATCGGGTTGATATCGGGGAAGAATTGCAGCCGGGCAAAAGCGAGAGCGTGTTCCCGACGGGCGACTTCCGCACGCAATCCGGCCAACTCGGGATTCGGCAGATTCAGGGCTTGGGTAAAATTGCGCACAGCCGCGGGCGGCTCGGCGGCAAACGTATTCGGCGCTGGAGGACCGAGTATGGCATCCGCTGGCCGCCCGAGGAGAGCGTTCAACCGGCGGCGGGATTCCTCAACTTCAGCGCTGAGGTTCTCGGCCTCGTTTTCTGCCTCGATCCGGGCAGTCCGCGTTGCGAGCCAATCGGCCTGGCTCTCGAGGCCAGCGGCAAACAACGCCGCAGCGCTTTCCTCCGCGCGGGCGAGCCACTGAGCTTTCTCACGGGCAAGGCGAGCACGCTCACGCGCCGAAACCCATGCAAAGAAGCGCTCTGCGACCTGCTCCCGCAAAGCCAGTCGCCGTGCGTGGAATTCCGCCTCCGCGCGACGGGCCTCCGCAAGTGCCACGCGGCCGGCTTCCGCGACCTTGAATGGCAAGGCCAAATTCGTCATCGGGTCGTTGCCGAGACTCCAAGTCACATCGTTCCAATCCGGGTCCCCATTGGCCCACATAGCCTGAAGTGCCAGATGAAGGTTGGTGTTCGGGTAACCCGACTGATCCCGTACGCGCTCAACCGCTGCCACCCAGTCGAGCAAAGCAGCCCTGATTTCCCCATTCGCCCGCCACGCGTACTCAGTCAGTGTCTCCAAGTCGGTTTTGGCGTCGAGCGACGGCAGCGGTCGCTCAGGTAGATACTCTCGATCGCGTGCCGCGGCCTGCTCACTGCGCTGCCGCTGCTGTTCAAAGCCGGCAGGCAGTAACAGGCAGCCAGGGCAAGCCAACAGCAAAAGCAATGTGGACGCAACAGTTCGATACTCCATGACGCACTCCTCCCACAACGAAGGTCCTCACAAATTGCCACGAGGCGGAGGGAGCCACGCCAGACACACTACGAGTGTGCGGCGGGCGGGAGTGCGTCAAAGCAACAGCCGTACGCGTTGAGAGACAGGCGTGAAGTGCACTCTGCCAAAGCCAGCAGAGCTTATGCTGTTCGTCTCGAGGCTCGGCCCGTGCGGCACCAAAGGAGCAGACGTGGAGGTTAACCTCAGCTGAGGTCGCTCTGAAACAGACGAGCTGGAACCCGGTTCGGAACGCTCTTGTCCACAGCAGCAGGCGGCCTTCCACTGCGCTTCGCCGCAGCAGCGATGCGCCCTGATCGAAGACCGGGACATGCGCTCGCAACTGGCCTGCGCGCAGCTGTGCTGCAGTTGCAGGTTCGATACTGCCAGAATCACCAAGCAGGCTGTGGCAAGCGCCCGAGACACGCCGGCAACCTTAAGGGGAAAAGCGTCCGCGCGTCAAGCGAAACTTTACCTGAACGGTCGAGCCGACATTGGTGCCCTCTCGCGGCCCTTTCCCCGCCCAGCCTGTCAGCCGTGAGTAGGCACGCCGTAATCCGCTTCGGATTCGTACTGCCCCGCGTTCTCACACCGCCGACCCCTGAAGCCACTCTCTTGCCGCTTCTCCCAAGGCCGCGCCTGAGCGGTGCTCCAGCCTACGGGATGCGCTTTGGTTGGGCGAGCGACGCTAACGAGCGTTAAAAAAACGGGCTCGCTGCGCCTTGCGAACCCACCGTGGATTCGCTTGCAGCATCTCGCGGCAATGCAAGTCGAGACGGTGAGCGCGGCGCCAGTGAGCATCGAGAAACGCGACGGCGTCATACGCATGAGGATTGCGCAGCGCATGGACATGGCGTGCGCACCTTCGCTACTGGCGGCGGCGCGCAACGCGGTGGAGAGGTTCAACGGACTCGTGGAGCTCGACCTGTCACAGGTGCCCTATTTCGACAGTGCGGGCGGCGCCGTGGTGCTGGCGCTCCGCCACGAGCTTCGCGCGCGCGGCGGCGATCTCAAAATCGTCGCGTCCACGCCGGCCATCAACGGTTTACTGGGCCTGATCGATGAAGGTGCAATCTTTGCGGAACCACCACGAGAGCCACCGAAGAGTTTCGCCGTGAAGGTTGGGGAAGGGGCTCTCAAGGTGCTTGCCGATGCCTACGAGCTGATCAGCTTCACTGGCGAGCTTGTGCTCGGTTTATCGGAGGCCGTGCGCCATCCGAGAAAAGTCCGCTGGCGGGAAACCTGGCTTTACATGGAGCGAACGGGCGTGGACGGCGTGCCCATCGTTGTTCTCATTAGCTTCCTCATGGGGCTCATCACCGCGTTCCAAGCGGCGATCCAACTGACCCAGTTCGGTGCCGACATTTTCGTCGCCAACTTGGTGGGGCTTTCAATTACCCGGGAGCTAGGACCACTCATGACGGCCATCATCGCCGCTGGGCGTTCTGGCGCCGCCTTCGCCGCGGAGATCGGTACCATGAAGGTTTCCGACGAAGTCGATGCATTGACTACCATGGGCCTAGATCGCACTCGTTTTTTGGTCACTCCCAAGGTTGTGGCGTTGGTCCTGATGTTACCTTGTTTGACAATTGTGGCCGATCTCGTGGGAATTCTAGGTGGGTTGGTGGTCGCGGTGGGGGGGATGGATCTTCCGGCACAGGTGTATTTTCGGCAACTGCGCACCGCTGTCACTGCGTGGGACGTCATCTCCGGGCTAATCAAAACTGTGGCTTTTGCCGTACTCATTGCGGGGATCGGTTGCCTTCGTGGATTTCAAGCCAGCACGGGTGCGGAGAGTGTGGGACGCATCACGACCTCTGCAATCGTGGCGGCGATTTTCCTGATCATTTTCGCTGACGCGGTGTTCACCGTGATTTTCCACTACTGGTGAGGCCGGCATGGCAACGGACGTCGTCATCGCGGTGCAAAACCTCACCGCTTCGTACGGAGAGCGGGTAATTCTGGAGAATGTTTCCTTTGAGGTTCGGCGTGGGGAGCGGTTCGTCATCGTCGGCGGCTCGGGCTGCGGAAAAACCACCCTGCTTCGCCATCTCATTGGTTTGCAAAAGCCGGCGGCAGGATCGATTTGGATTGATGGGGAAGAGGTGGGGCGCGCCGATGAGGAGCAGTTACGGCGAATTCAACGGAAGTTTGGCGTTTTGTTTCAATCTGGTGCGCTCTTCGGGTCGCTCACCTTAGGGGAAAACGTGAGCCTGCCACTCGAGGAGTTTACGGCTTTACCACCGGAACTCATTCGACTGGTTGTGCGGTTGAAACTCAGCATGGTGCGGCTTGATGGCTTCGAAGACTTCCGCATTGCGGAATTGTCCGGCGGAATGAAGAAGCGGGCCGGGTTAGCTCGCGCCATGGCGCTGGACCCCGCCATTCTTTTTTTCGACGAGCCTTCTGCCGGCCTCGATCCGGTCACATCCGCCGACCTCGACGAGCTCATTTTGCAAATCAACCGTAGCCTCGGCACAACCATCGTTGCGGTTACGCACGAGTTGTCGAGCATTTTCACCATCGCTCAGCGTTGCATTATGCTCGATCGCAGTGCCAAGGGTATCATTGCCGAGGGCGACCCACGCGAGCTCCGCGATCGTTGCCCGGACCCTCGGGTGCGTGCTTTCTTCAATCGCCAGCCCGAAACAACAACAAGGAGGGCGGCCGTTGGCTACTGAGACGCACAAGTTTCAAGTCGGTGTGTTTGTAATTGCGACGTCGATCATCGGCGTAGCAGGCATCATTTGGCTCGGAGCCAGTCGGTACTTCGAGAAGACCGAGAGTTTCGTGACATATTTCAACGAGTCCGTACAGGGGCTCGATGTCGGGGCGGCGGTCAAGTTCCGGGGAGTCACGGCCGGAAGGGTGTCGGCCATCGGCATTGCGCCGGACAATGAACTGATCGAGGTGCGCATGGAAATCGATCCCGCCGTCGCGCAAGCGATCCGCAAAGATCCCACCGCGCGGGCCACGTTAGAGCTGAGCGGCATTACGGGTCTCCGCTACGTGGAGATTGACCGGCGTCAAGGGGAGGCCTTGAACCAATCCCCAGTCCTTAGCTTCGCTCCACCTGCGGAAGTGATCCCGTCGGCCCGCTCGAGCTTTAAGGCCATACAGGCAGCGCTGAGCGATGTTTACGACCGATTCATGCAGGTCGATTACAAGGGAATTTCCGACGATGCTCGGCGCGCGCTCCAAGCAGCGTCTGCGCTTCTCCAAGACGAACGCATCGATGCAGTCCTCACCAACTTAAAGACAGCCACCCAGTCGGCGCAGCAAGTCGCCAAAAATTTAGAAACGATGACGGCCGGGGTGCGACTGGCACCGGCGGTGAACAACGCCACGGCCGCGACTGCCGAGGCAAAGCAACTGTTCACCGACCTGACCAAGGGCAAGACGGGACAGGAGCTCGTGCGCGCGATCGTGCAGCTCAACGCGTTAGTGCAAAGCACACAGCAGGCGGTGCTCACCATGCAGTATACCTTAGAGCGCCTCGACCGCACGGCGACCAACCTGCAAGGCTTAACCGACCAACTCCGGGTGCAGCCTTCACGCCTGCTGTTCAGCGCCCCGCCAACGGACACCGAGGAGGAACGATGAGCGCCACGCGTCTGGCGGGCTTGGCGTGGGCAATCTTGGGGACCGCTGGTTGCCTTTCGCTCGTCCCTGTTGCGCCGGCACCGCGGGACTATCGCCCGGACTACCCGCCGCCACAAATGCAACATGAGCGCCTTCCCGTGGTTTTGCGTTTGGCTCCGGTGCGCGTCGCGGCCATTTACGATCGTGAGCCGTTTGCCTACCGCCGCGGCCCCTATCGCATCGGCTATTACTACTACCACCGCTGGGCAACGGCCCCGGGGCAGTTGCTCACGGATTTTTTTGTTCGCGACTTTACCGTGAGCGGCCTCTATCGCGCCGTGCAGCAGGGGCCCTCGGTTCTGGTTGCCGACTACCAACTCGACCTTCGGGTCGATCGCTTCGAGGAAGAAATCGATTCGTCTGGTTGCCGCGCCTCCCTGGTGCTTCACGCCAGCTTGCAAAGCTTACGCAGCGGGGTTTCGGATCCCGTGCGCTTCCAGCGAGTGTACGAGGAAAGCGAGCCCGTCGCCTGCAATTCGCCCGACGCGTTCGTGGCCGGGGTGAGTCGGATCCTCGCGCGCTTATCGCGTCAACTTCAGGACGATGTGTACCGGGCAGTGGCGGACACCGAGGCACAGCTTCCAAAGCCGATGTCGTTGTCATGGCCGGTAGGCGCTGCTAACGCGGCCGTTCCATGCTTTCGTGGTTCATCCTTGGCGTAGTGTTGCTGGCTTCACCACTCGCCGCCTTGGCGCGCGACCTCTCGTACAGCAGTCGCGTACAAGAGTACACGTTAGCCAATGGGCTCAAAGTGCTGCTCCTCGAAGACCACAAGGCTCCGGTGACGGTGTTCCAAGTGTGGTATCGCGTCGGCTCGCGGAATGAGGAACTCGGCAAGACCGGGCTCTCGCACTTGCTCGAACACTTGATGTTCAAAGGCACCGAGAAGCGCGGACCGGAGGAGTACTCGCGTATTATCCAGCGGAACGGCGGCAACGAGAATGCATTTACGGACACCGACAACACCACCTACTTCGCCACCATCGCGTCAGATCGGCTAGATGTGGTTCTCGATTTGGAAGCGGATCGGATGGAAAACCTCAAGTTCGACGAGGAGCATTTCGTGCCCGAGCATCAAGTGGTTGTGGAGGAAAGACGGCTCCGGACCGAGGACAACCCTGCTTCCGCTCTCTTTGAGCTCCTTTCGGCCACCGCCTTTACCGCGCACCCCTATCAGTGGCCGATCATTGGGTGGATGAACGACTTGCGACAGGCAACTCGCGAGGACGCGCTGGCGTACTACCGATCTTATTACGCCCCCAACAACGCGTTCGTGGTGGCAGTGGGCGATTTTTCAGCCGAACAACTGCGCGCGGATATTGAACGCTGGTTTGGTCCTGTTCCAGCGAAACCAGCACCGCCACCCGTTCGCGCTCAGGAGCCAGCGCAACAAGGTGAACGACGGGCAACTTTGCGCCGTCCGGCGGAACTTCCCATGGTGGCGTTGGCGTTTCACGTGCCCAATCTTCGGCACAGCGATGCATTTGCCCTCGAGGTTCTCGCAAGCCTGCTCGGAGACGGAAAAAGTTCGCGCCTCTACCACCGCTTGGTCTACCAACGACAGCTCGCTCGCAGTGTGGGCACGCATTACGACTTTCTGACCATCGATCCCGGCTTATTTTACGTGTACGGCCAACCCATGCCGGGCAAAAGCGTGCAGGAACTCGAACGTGCACTGCTAGCCGAGATCGAATCGGTCCAACGGGGCCCCGTGCCTACCACGGAGCTTGAGAAAGTGAAGAACGCGCTCGAAGCTGCGTTCTTACTCGCACAAGACTCGCTCTTTTACCAAGCCCTTGTTCTCGGGCAATACGAGATTGCCGAGCGCTGGCAACGGGTGGACGACTATGTTCCGGGCATTCGCGCGGTGAGCGCTGAGGACGTGCAACGCGTCGCCCGACAATACCTAGTGCCCGACAACCGAACGGTCGCCACGCTAGACCCGTTACCCATAGCGGCGGGGAAACGACCACCGCGAAACGAGCCGTTTGGCCGGCAGCTCCACTAGGCGAGGACCGCAACCGTGAGCACCTCGATACTCCCGCGAACCCTGCGCAATGCTCGACTCACGCCGCTGCTTCCGGCCGCGGTGCTTGGCGCGCTGATCCCGGCTCTGGCCTTCGCTGCTCAGCTTTCGTTCAGCCGGCACCAGCTTTCCAACGGAGCTGTGCTGCTCGTTTCCGAACAGCACAGCGTCCCCATGGTCGTGGTGCAGATGTTCGTCGAAGCTGGATCCCGGCGCGACCCAGCGGGCAAAGAGGGGCTGGCTTCGCTAACTGCGGATTTGCTCACTGAGGGCACCAAGAAGCGCTCTGCCGTTCAGCTCAGCGAGGAAACCGATGCCCTCGGTGCTCGCCTCTCCACGAGCGCCGACGTTGACTTTGCGCAGTTGTCGCTAACTGTGCTGAGCAAGTATCTCGATCGCGGGCTGGACATTCTCTTCGAGATTCTGCTGCAACCCTCGTTTCCGAGTGCTGAAGTAAATCGCCGCAAGCAAGCGGCCTTGGCGGCAATTGCGGCGGAACAAGACAATCCAGGCCAGTTGGCGTACCGGAACTTCCTGCGGTTAATCTTTGGACCTAGTCCCTACGGTCACCCACCCATTGGGGAGCGCGTCAGCGTGGAGCGGCTGACCCGCAGCGACGTTGTTGACTTTTACCGCCGCTACTATCGTCCGAATGGAACGGTAATCGCCGTCACAGGCGATGTGGAAACAGCCAAGATTGTGCAGCGCTTCGAGCAATCCCTTTCGAGCTGGCGCGCCCAGGAAGTTGCGGGCTTTCCGGAGCCAACGTTTTCTAACGCGAGCTCCAGGGTATTCACTCTCGATAAGCCTCTGACGCAAACCAACATCGTCATGGGTCACCGCGGCGTAGCACGCGACAACCCAGATTTTTACGCGATTACCGTGATGAATTTCATCCTCGGCGGCGGCGGTTTCACCTCCCGGTTGGTCGAAAGCGTGCGGGTAGAGGGAGGGCTTGCGTACTCGGTCGGGAGTCAGTTCACTGCGCACAAATCGGCGGGCACATTCCAAATCACCATGCAAACGAAGAATGCCTCCGCTGGAGACGCCATTCGTCGCGCGTGCGCTGAGCTCCGCCGGATCCAATCGGACCTTGTCAGTGAAGACGAGCTGGCGAACGCGCAACAATACCTCACGGGGAGCTTTCCCTTGCGCTTGGACAGCAATACGAAGATTGCTGCGTTCCTTGCGCAAGTGGAGTTCTACGGGCTTGGTCAAGACTATATCGAGCAATACATGCAACGCATCCGAGCTGTGACCCGCGAGGACGTACAGCGCGTGGCGCAGCGCTATCTCCACCCAGAGGACGTTCATCTGGTCGCGATTGGCAACCTCAGCGAAGCAAAACTTCCTCAAGCCGCGGTCTGTTCCGAGGGGCCGTGAGGTTAGATCGGTCGCCCGCAGCCGGCGCGAGCAAGCACGGAGCGAGACGTGTCAGGGGGCTAACAACGACAGGCGCCGGAACTGCTGCCACCCGCCGCTCTTCGTTGCTCCCTCCGGCCGTGGTCGCTCTCGTGGCTGGGATTCTTTATGCGCCAACGCTGGGTTACGAGCTCGTTTGGGATGATCCGATAAGCGTCCACCGTTGGCTTCCGGCACTCGACTCGGTGACCGCGGTGTTTTTTCCACCCGCGCATATCCCGCAGTTTCCTCCTGACTATTATCGTCCGCTCCAGCTCCTGTCGTACAAACTCGATCGTGCCATCGGCGGCGGCGGAGCATGGGCGTTCCACCTTTCTTCTGTGCTGTGGCACGTTGCTGCCACCACTCTGGTGTACATCGTTGGGCTGAGCCTCTGGCGTGGCGAGCCTTTTGCCGCACGCGCAAGTTTCGTCGCTGCACTGCTGTTCGCGGTTCACCCTATTCATACCGAGTCGGTAGCTTGGATGGCGGCACGGCCTGATCCGATGGTTGCCACCTTCATGCTGACCGCACTTTGTTTGGTTCTGTCGCCACGACCCCTGCCTTTTGTTGGCGCGGCTGCAGTTGCAGCTCTTGTGCTGGCTGCCCTGCTGAGCAAAGAAAACGCCGTTGCCGCTATCTGTTTACTACCACTCGCCGCGTGGTGGCGTGGGCGAGACAGCCGTCTACCCCAGCAGGGGCATCGCAAGGTGCTTCAAACTTCTACCGCGGTGCTGGCGGCGTCTCTTGCGTACGCCGTGCTGCGTGTTTTTGGCTTGGCGAATTACCGCCTCCTCACCCCGGAGGTTTCGCTTCCACCGCCAGTTCTGTTCCCTGCCGCACTCGGCTGGTACAGTTGGAAGGTCTTGTGCCCGTTTCCACAAAACGCGTTTGTGGCTGAGGTGCCGCAGCACGCGACCTACCCGGCGCTCGCCCTCGTGGGCCTTGCTGCCACGTTCGCTTTGATGCGGGCCGCCCTGCATTGGCGTCGCGAATACTGGCTGTTTTGCGCTGCCTGGTTTTGGCTCACGCTGCTACCCTCGCTGGCCCTTTTGCTCAGCAGTTCAAACGCACAGCTCGCCGAGCGATACCTGTACGTTCCCTCGGTTGCGTTCAGTTGGCTGGTGGGCGAGGGCATCGTGCGCTTGGCGCAAGGTCTCTCAGGGATCACCCGCACGGCATTCGTTGCCCTGGTCGTCGCGGTCTTTGCCAGTTTTGCGGTAACCACCGTTAGTCGCAGCAGGGTTTGGCAAAACGACGTCGCGCTGTGGCAGGACACCTCGGCCAAAAACCCTAAAGAGGGGTTCCCCCTGCGGAACCTGGCCGCCGCCCTTCTCGAACGGGGGCACCATGCTGAGGCAGAAAAGATGTTGTTGCAGGCGCTCGAACGGCGGAATTCTCCTGCGGGCCTTTATGGCATCTTCAGCAATCTCGGGACTGTGGCCTTCCTCCGTCACGATTACGGGGCCGCGGGGGAGTACTATCGCAAAGCCTACGCGCAGCAGCCAACTGCCGATGCAGCGTACAACCTGGGGGCTGCGATCTTGAAGAGTGCGGAGGCGTTGCCTGACGCAGCCAGGCGTGGTCAATTGCTCGAGGCCCAAAGCTGGTTTGGACGTGCGCTGGCGCTGAGCCCTTACGATCCGGAAGTGCACTTTGGCTACGGACAGGTTGCGGCTCTGCTCGGCGACCGCGAGTCGGCCCGACGTCACTTTCAGCGTGCTCTGGAACTTGGGATTCGGGATCCCCAAGCACAACACGCGAGAGGCTTTCTCGCCGAATCAACGCGCTGAGCAAATGCAAAGAGGGCGCTGCGTTTTCGCGCAGCGCCCTCTTGCTACTGCTTAGCAACTTTGAGCCCAGGAAGTGCTCCGACTACTCCACCAAGAGTTCGACTCTGCGGTTTTGTGCGCGTCCCTCGGCCGTCTCGTTGCTGGCCACCGGCTGGGCTTCACCCATGCCCTTTACCCGAAGGCGGGCCGGGGCAATGCCATGCTTTACCAAGTAGTCCCGCACCGCCTGAGCGCGCCGCTGCGACAGCCTGAGATTGTAAGCTTCCGATCCCACGCTGTCCGTATGCCCTACAATTAGCACATCGACATCAGGCTCGGCCTTGAGGGTGGCCACCGCCTCATCGAGAATCCGGGCTGCATCGGGTCGGATCGTCGCCTTGTCAAAGTCGAAATTTACACCACGCAACACGATCTTCTTTTTTGCGGGCGGCGGGGGCGGTGGCGGAGGAGCCGCCTGCGCTACGGGCGGGGGCGGCGGAGGAGGAGGCGGCGCTGCCGGTGCCTCAAATCGATACTTCATCGTGATGCCACCCACTGCCCAACGCGCGTCTGCAGGTCCCTGATCTTCCGGAGCCAATCCGACGAGGAATGTAGGACGAGGCGCTTGGTACGCACGGTTCCACCGGCCGAACACTCCAACGGCGACGTGGTCGCTGAGGTAGTAGTCCACACCGCCACCAGCCAAGAAGCCAGGTGAGGTTTGGGTCAAACGGCCGCTCAGGCCAGTAAATCCTCCTCCTTGTACGGTGGCATAAACTTCCACGTTCTCGCCCAGTGGGATTTGGGCCCGTGGACCAATCGTGTAGCCGAGCAAGCTCGTCCACTGGTTTTCCTTGCGAAAGCCGCGGCGCGGGAAGTTGTCCGGTTCTTGGCCAGCCACACTAAGGTTCCCTTGCAACCCTAGGTAATCGTTCCACATGTAACCCAGGAAGGCGCCCCCGCTAATTCCAGCTTCGGCGTGCGCACGATAGTTGCTGTTCGTAGGAACCGACGCCCCCAGCTCCAACCCGACAAAGGGGCCGCCCTCAGCCCGTGCGCTCGCGCCAAGACCGAGGATGGCTGCCACACCCAGACTGACGGGAACCCGTCGAGTCCAACGCCATTGTTTTTTCCTCATCGTAGTAATCCTCCTCTTTTACGATACGCTTGGGGCCCACGACCCCGAGCGTCGCGGTTCCACCTTGTTCATGCCAGCACAGACAATGACGCGTTGATAGTGCCGCCTCTCGGCAAGTCAAGTG
Organism: Candidatus Binatia bacterium; assembly: GCA_026415395.1. NCBI lineage: Bacteria > Candidatus Binatota > Binatia (SeqCode) > Binatia bacterium. The sequence continues at coordinate 83,283 of JAOAHD010000010.1, forward strand.
GCAAATTTTTATCGCAAGCTGCCCGATTTCCTCACCTAGGCCCCCGGAAAGTCATTTTCAGCTCAGCCATTGAGTCGGCGGACCAGTTCAATTCGGGTTCCGTCCGGATCCAGGACGAACAACGCCACCAACCCAATACCATCGAGCTCGACACGCGTCTCCGGAAGGGGCTGCCCGCCGAGCGCCAGCAGCCGCTGTTCCAGCTCTGTGATGTCGTCCGCTTGGAACGACAAGTGCGTCAACCCACAGGCATTCATCTGGTGCGGTGTTGTGCCCACGATTGCCCCCGGGTGCCGGTAATAGAGCAGCTCCAAACGAAAGCCATCCCGCTCCAAGTAAACCGCTTGCAGCTCGACATTCGGAATTTGGAGCAACGTTGCGGCAGGCTCGTCGCGCACTTCTAGGGTGGATACTTCGCGGAATCCTAAGCCCTCACAGTAAAAGCGCCGAGCACGCTCGAGATCGGCAACACAGAGACCGATATGCGATAACTGCCAGGCCATCTTCGCTCCCTTCTCTCGGGCATCCACTGCCCGAAAAACGCCGCCGCAACAAGCTCACTGTGCGTTCCGAGCTGCCTTGCAGTCGAGCTCAAGTCCGTTGTAAATGAAGAAAAACTCGAGGGGCATAGCGGTGAGTTGGGTGAATGATGCAACGTCCTTTCTCGCATCGGCGCTGCGTTACCCACGTGGGCTGACTGCGGTGGTAACCCGTTCTCAGAGGTCGCGACGTGTGCAACCTCTCCAGTTGTTTGACTTCGAGGCGTGCCCCTATTGCCGCAAGGTGCGAGAGATCCTGTGCGCGTTAGATCTGGATTACGTGTGTAAGCCGGTGGCACAGGGGAGTCCTCGTCGGGCACTACTCAAGCGGATCGGCGGCAAGGTCCAGGTTCCGTATCTCATCGACCCCAACCGGCAAACCGCGATGTACGAGTCCGAGGATATTGTGGCCTATCTCCTCAAGGAGTACGGGGCGGACCGGCTCCGTCAGCACGGGCCTCCAATACCGCGGCTGGTCAACGACGGATTGTCCATGCTGGCGAGTGTTGCGCGCTTCGGAGGCGGGAGCCGTTGTCGCGTGCCCAATAGTCGCCGGCGGCTCAAGCCTCTCGAACTTTTCAACATGGAGGGCTCACCGTATTGCCGGAAGGTACGGGAAACCCTATCGGAGCTCGATCTCGAGTACCTGGTACGCAATGTCCCGAAAGGGAGCCCGCAGCGGCAGGAGCTCGAGCGAATTGGCGGCAAGGTCCAAGTGCCGTTTCTCATCGACCCGAACACAAGCACAGCCATGTACGAGTCCGATGAGATCGTCGCGTACCTCGAAGAGCGATACGGGGCCGTTCCGATCGAGACCGAGAAGTGAGAGACAACGATGCGGCACTGGCTTCTTAAAACGGAACCGAGCTCCTATTCGTTTGCAGACCTGCAACGTGAGAGCTCTACGGTGTGGGATGGGGTGACAAATCCACAGGCTCTCGCCTTTCTCCGGCAAATTCAGGTTGGCGACGAGCTCTTTATTTATCACACTGGAAGCGAAAAGGCGGTGGTCGGAATCGCCCGGTGCACACGACCGGCGTACCCTGACCCTAAAAGCAGCGACGGTCGACGCGTGGTCATCGATATCGTTCCCGTGCGCGCTCTGCCGCGGGCTGTTTCCCTATCGGAAATCAAACAGCAGAAGGACTGGTCGCGCTGGGAACTCGTGCGATTACCACGGCTATCCGTCATGCCCGTGCCCGACGAAATTTGGCACGGAATTCTCTCCCTCAGCGGCTCTTAGAAGGCACCAACACCCGCCACGGAGCAGGGGCACCAAGACCGTCTAGCCAACGCGTGAGAGGACGGCGGGGAAGGTATCGCCGGGCAAGAAAAACCCCTTGCCTTTCTTCCCAAGATGCCGCAAGAACTTTCCTAGGTTGGCTCGGCGTTATGGCGGCACGGTGTGGCGTGAGACCGATATCGGTTAAGTGGAGTTCGCGGCGTGCGACCTCACTCGGCCTCGCCGTTTTCGTCATTGGAGGTCTATTTTGTCCGTGCGTTGCGCAGGTCGCCAAAACGAATCAAGACATGCGCGAAGTCGGGGAAGATCCTCGCGGACTACCTGTGGAAGTCTTCGTGCAAAAGCCGTTGGGGTTGCTCGCGCGGGAGATGCTGTTGGAGAGTCATCTAGACAAAAACGCCAACGTGCCGCGACCTCAACGGAAAGGGGTGCAGGTAGAGTTATTCACACCCGGCGACTTCGGGGTACTCGTGCGTTACCGCTGGTAGCCGACACCGCCGGTCATACCCGCGCTCTATGGCCCAGGCCGCAGGCATACTTTGAGGCAACCGCCCTCGCGCCGGTCGAACGTACGGTACGCCGCGACGGCATCGCTCAACGAGAAGTGATGCGTGATCATCTTCCGTGGCTGGAGCCGCCCGTGGCGAACCAACGCAAAGAGCCGTGGTAAGTACTGGGGAACGCTCACTAAGCCAGCGCGAAACGTCACATCCTTCAAAAAAGAGGCACCCAGAGGAAACGGAACATCGTCCCGCACAAGCACACCAACCATGACGACCCGCCCGCCAGTGCGGACCAGTTCTACAGCCAAGCGCAGGGTCTGCTCGCTGCCCACGGCCTCGATGACCGCATCTGCACCACGGCCTCCGGTGAGCTCACGGACTGCGGCGGCCGCTCCGCTACCCGGTGGCAAGGCCCTGGCGCCGTACTGCCCAGCCCATTCGCGCCGCTCCGCCACCGGGTCGATGGCGACGATGAGTCCTGCACCGAAGAGCTGAGCACACTGAATGGCACAGAGCCCCACCGGGCCGCAGCCTATAACTACGACGGTATCGCCCGGGACGATCGCGGCACTTTCTGCGGCATACAGACCGGTGGGGAAGATGTCCGTCAGGAGCAACGCATCCAGGTCGTCGATCTCTTCAGGCAAGGGCCACAGGTTGTAATCGGCATACGGTACGGCCACACGCTCTGCTTGCACCCCGGCAAGAAAGGGTGAAACTCCAAGCACCTTCACTGGCAACGTCTCGCAGCCCACAGCGTATCCCGTGCGGCAAGAGGGGCACAGCCCGCAACCGACCACGGCCGCGATCAACACACGGTCCCCTGGTTTCACGCGCTCCACTTGTGTCCCAGTTGCGCGCACCACTCCGATGGCTTCGTGCCCCAGCACGGTGCCAGGCACGACCGGCACAGCGCCATGATACAAATGCAGATCAGAACCGCAGATGCTGGACGCGACAACGTCGACAATCGCAGCGCGACGATCCGCAAGCCCCGGTTCAGGCAGATCCTCCACCTGCACCTGCTCAACCCCTCGCCAAACTACCGCCTGCATGACCATCTCCTTCACCAAATCACGGCGGCGACAAACACGGCCACCATGAGCAACGTTACCGCCAGTTTCGCTAAAAAACCGCGCCATCGGCCGCGCATCGCCGCCTCCCCAACTCGCAACACCTCGCGCCAATCCGCACCCTCTAAAGAGGCCGCAGCCGCTGCCCCGAGAAAACTTCCAATCAAACTCCCAAGCAAAGCCCCCAAACCAAAGAAGAACGGCGCACCGATCAACGCGCCGATCAGGCCACCGACGACGGCTCCAGCGGTCACGCGCCAAGAACGCCGGGCCTTTGCCGCCGCGGCAGCACCGAGCCAAAACTCCAGCCATTCGCCAAGCAACGCGAGTACGAACAGGGCGAGGACAGTAGCCCAGCCAACAGCCACCATTCCCGTCCACAGCGCAAACGCAACGGCGATACAGAAGACGAGCCACGGCCCGGGCAGCCCAAGGACCACCAACAGTACCCCCACAGCACCACCGAGCAGCGCGAGCAGCACCCCAATCCACGATTCCATTTCGATACTCGGGCTTGGCGGAATCTACCCACGTTGGTCAAGCCCGCTGCGCACCGACCCCCACCTCTCCAGGACAACCGTTGAAGAACTGCTCCGAGGCACTGGCGAGCACTCCAACGTCTACGTGGTGCCTTTCAGCTCAGATGTTCGCTGCGCCCGAGGCTTCGTCGGCTCGCGCGGTACCGGTTCTCGACGAGCGCTAACTCTGGCCCGAGCTGTTTCTCCGAACTTGCGGAAATGATCTCCGAAGACGTCGGAGGAAATCACCTCTCTTCCTTCTCGCCGTACCGCTCTTTCCCTCTACACCCGCACGCCCCCTGGTTTCCCGAGCCGTGGCTCTGCGATGGGATGGTCTGGCTGACCAATCTGTACCATGCGAAGGAAACCGAGGGCGAAAGTGCACCCGACTCCATTCGCCCCAGTGAGCACGGCCCCTTTGGAGTCCCCCGCGCTCCCCAGCTGCCACCGCCGAGATCCAGCGGCGTGCGCTAGCTTCTCATGTCTCCTCGTTTCGTGCCCCTCACGGCGCCGCGGGAGCAAACCGAGTGCATACGATTTCTGAATGTACGAATGAGCCGGGCCAATCTTTCGCATCGGCCAGAAACGACAACCACACGGGCTGCAGTCCCGCCCGACCGGTCGGTCGCCACCCAGGCGGCACAGCGTTTGTTAGGTGGTTTCGGCGTGCGAGCAGTTCGCCCGCTCGAAAATCACAAGGCAAGGAGGGAAAGGACATGGCGGACTTTTTAGCGGCCTACTCGATTCAAAATTGGCTCGAGTCGTGTCCCCAAGGGTACCTCATGGGGACCGTGTATGGCCATCGGCCAGGCGAGGAGGAGCCGGCAGCGCTCATGGAAAACGACATCCTGCGTGAGGAGGCGATTCGCACGACCGTGCAGTTGGTGGTGGGCGAGCGTTGCGCGCTGGCGGCCTCTTCCGGGCTGATCAACGCAGCGCCGGACGAAGCGAGTAAGCGTTTCCTTGCCACGCAAACACTGGACGAGGCTCGTCACGTCGAAATCTTCACCCAGCGGCTCCTCGATCTCGGGGTTCCCAAGCAGGACATCGAGAGCACGATTCAGCATTTTGCCAATCCAAATTTGGTGAAGTTCGCCGAGGTGCTGTTGGAAAAAGTCGATAAAAAGGATTTTGTGGCAGGCGTCGTCGGGCAAAACATCGTACTCGAGGGCATGGCGTTCAGCGTGTTCGAGATGATGTATGCCATTTCCGAGCCCACGAACCCGAAATTTGCCCACACGCTTTCTGGCACAATCGCCGACGAGCGGCGGCACGTGGGCTTCGGCGAAAACCGCATTGGTTCTCTGATCAAGCAACACCCCGAGCGGAAACCCGACATTGAAAAGCTACAAAAAGAAATGTCCTACTGGATGCTCGCCACCTTTGCCGATGCCTTCCGCAACAATCCCGCACGTGCGGAATTCAAGCGGATCGAAGTGGAGCTCGGCCGGGCCGGCGTTCATGCCCAGTGGCAAGGGGCCGACTTGCTCACCATGGAACCCGAGGAAATGGAGCAGCTCCTGGCAGACACGGTTTTGAAAGAGTTCAAAATCCGCCTCGGGCGCATTGGCATCGAATACCAAACCCCTGCTCGCCCGTAATTCTTCCATTCGTGGATCACCGAGGGCCGACGCATGCCGCCTCCTACCAATGAAGGGGAAACGCGGACGGAGCTTCACGACCTGCCGCCTGAGGTCTTCTATGAGCAGGTTCACTCCTTTGAGTTCTGGTTCCAAGCCGTTCAGGGTTACCTATCCAACAAGAGTTACGGCGTAGACCCGAACATTACAGCGCATGCTCTGCCGGATTTAGACCGCGATCGCCTGGTTACCGTGCTGTGCAACTACTGCGTCGGGGAAACTGCAGCGTTAGAGGGCGCGAGTGGTTTGATCGGGATCGCGCCAAACCGCCAGACAAAGATCTTTCTCTCCACGCAAGTGGTCGATGAGGGTCGCCATCTCGAGGTGTTCCTGCATCGCCTGCAGATGCTCGGTGTGGCCGATCCAGAACGCGAAGTCGAACGGCGAGCGAGTCGGAGCTTACTGCTCTTCAAGCGCCGGCTGCTCGAGCTGGTGCACGGCAAGGACTGGGAGGCCGCGATCTTCGCCCAAAACGTAATCCTCGAGTCGTTAGAGTTCACGGTATTTCAAAGCCACGCGCGGGAGGCGGATCCGGTAACGCGCGATCTTCTACTCGGGATCATCAAAGACGAACGCCGGCACATCGGCTTCGGTGAAAATGAACTCGGCCGCCGCCTACGCTTGGCTCCGCATACCCGCGCCCGGCTGGGTCAGGTCAAGCGAGAGCTCGATCATCTAGTCTTGGACACCCTCGAAGAAACACTCCTCGAGGTAGGAGCTGATGTCTCCGAGAGGGACAAACTCGGTCGCGCGTACTTAGAAGCAGCAGCGCGATTGGGGCTGGAGTCATGACCACTACTTTGGAGGAAGACGTACGAATTGAAGAAGGCGACAGCCGACCACGCCAGCGATTCGACCTGGAAGACACGGGCTTCGACGAGGTGCCGCCTCGCTTTCGCAAATTCTATCGGCGGTGGAAGGGGCCCGGCGATCAGCTCGGTCCAAACGAAGTGATCTGCCCGGTGTGCAAAGTGGTGATCCGCTCAACGCGAGAGCTGCGCCCCGGCGACCGCGTCTACTGCATGCCCTGCATGTCGCGCTTGATCATCGTCCGCGGTGAGGACGGGCGCCTCGAAGCACGCGTAGCTTACTGAGTCGCTCGACAGCGCAGTAGCCCATCGGCCGTATGCCGGATCTCCACGTTACAGGCCGATTTCTCGCAAAAAATCCAGCAGCGCAGCGTTAACTTCCTCTGGTTTTTCTTGCTGCGTCCAATGACCGCAGCCGCGGATCAATATGGTTCTCTTAAGATTAGGCACCCACTGCTCCATCCCTGCAGCCATTTCCGGCCGCAGCACAGGGTCCCACTCGGCGGTAACCATGAGCGCAGGCGCCTGGACTTTCGCGCCCGACAGATAGGCCGTTGTCTCCCAATTCCAGTCCAAGTTACGGTACCAGTTGAGCGCGCCGGTAAACCCAGTCCGCTCGAACGCTTGCGCAAAGACCTCGAAGTCTTCCGCGCTGATGTAGGGCGGAAGTGCGGCGTCGCCTAGCCTGTCGAGGATCCCCCCGCCCGCCGGACCAAAGACCCCCGGAGGAGTTTGCCGCGCTGCCTCGGAAAGCTCCCGTCGAGTCTCCTGGTAGAACGCCCGAAGGCTGCGGCGAACATCGCGCTCTAACTCCGCGTCCGCAACGCCGGGCTCTTGAAAATACAGAATGTAATGAAATTGCCCTTGAGCCATCTGGCGCATCACGGTGAGGGGCGACACTGGCAGGCGTGGGAAGAAAGGTGTGTTCACCCCCACCACGCCAGCTACGCGGTGAGGAGCGAGGAGCGCCATCTGCCAGGTGACGATCCCGCCCCAATCATGCCCCACGATCACAGCCCGCTCGATTTCGAGAGCATCGAGCAAGCTCGTTAGATCCCCCACGAGGTGGTGGATCGAGTACTTGTGGATCTCCCGCGGAACGCTGGTCTCTCCGTAGCCGCGTTGATCGGGTGCGATGGCACGATAGCCGGCATCCGCCAGCGCGCGGAGCTGATGCCGCCACGAATACCAAATTTCCGGAAACCCGTGGCACAAGAGCACCGGGAACCCGGACCCGGCCTCCACAGCATGCATACGGATGCCATTGACCTCGAAGTAACGATGCGAGAACTCAGCCATAGCTCCCGGCTGGCACGGCTCCCCACGTCATGCAAGCTACCCCACTTCATGCGGCCATTAACGGAGGGTTAGCTTGCCGGTTTGCTGACTTCGCGTGAACCGCCAGTTGTAAATGTAGGCATCAGGACCCAACCGGACGACCATCGTCATCCCCAGGTGTTCCGTACCAGCAAACTCACTGAGATCGCCTCCTGCCGCGCTAAAGCGCAAGGAAACGCCCCCTGTGGCACGCGGAATGAGTCGCAGTGCGACAGAAAAACCGTCCACCATGCCGGTGAACCCTCCGCGACTGTCCAACGATTCGATCGAGCCGCAAGGGAACGATTGCTCATTGCGGCCATCGGACCAGCGAATCTCGATCGGCCCGGCGCTGGCCGCCGGATAAGGAATTCGCGCCCCTAATGTGGCCTTGCTGCCAGTTCCGGGGAGCGGGTTAATCGTTGAGCTGCGACGTGTGAACCCTTGGTTTGCGACACTCGCCTCTCTGCCCGACAATTCGCCAACGGTACCGTCTAGAAGTTGCACAACAACACCCGACAAGCTCGCCTCCAAGGAAGCAGCACCGTTCACGTCGGCCCCGGAAGCAGCAAGCAGTTGGATCCGATAGCGACCCTCGACCGCCTCCGGGACCGTCACCCGCACATCGGGCACGCTGTCCCCGTCGAAGTCGCCGCTCTCGTAACGCGCCAGCGGAATCGTGCTCGTCAGCCGGTTGATAAGCCGGCCTTCGGGGTCAAACACCACAAGTTCCACTTCCCCTCGCGCCCGAATCACAAGGTGCTTCGCCGGGTTGGTGGCCCAGAAGACTTCATACCCACGGTCGGGGTTGAGCCCGAGGGGATCACAGTTCGAACGGTACACCACCCTTCCGCCACTCGCGGTCAGTCTTGGGCCAAGGATCATGCAACCGGGTGGGTGCGAGGTCACTTGCGTGAAGGTTTTGCGCTGGCGGTTGTACAGGAAGATTTCGGCTGATCGGTCGGGATTGAGCCTCACAAGGTCCTCCCGCGCCACAAAACCGATCCATTCTCCCTCCCAATCGATTGTCGGCTGCTCTGCATCAAACGGGCCTTCCGAGGTCACACTTACGAGGGTCGAATAGCCACTCTTCCGCCGAATCCAGACCGCCGAAACGTTATCTGGATTGTCCCCACCGCCCAAGTTGCTCGAGGAGACAAAGACGATGAAACGCCCGTCACCACTGACAGCAGGTGCGCTGCTCTCGCCGAAACCCTCGACGTCGTTTGTCGCCTGATACAGCATGCGTTCCTTCACATCGTAAATCATGAGCTCCTGACTGAAATCCTCATTCCGCCCGGTCAAGTTACTGGTGGACACAAACGCTACCAGCGAACCGTCGCCCGATACGGCTGGTGTGTAACTCTCCCCTTCCCCTTCAGGATCTCGGCTCAGCGGCATGTTGCCCGAACGGTTGAACAGATAGACTTCGTTGCTGAAGTCCGGGTTGCGCGCGCGGAGATTGCTCGTGGTCTCAAAAGCGATCATCCGCCCCTTGAAGTCGATCGATGGCAACACGCTCGAACCATCGCCAAGCCGATCACGGGTCACTTGGTAAAAGCGCTTGCGTGTGCGGTCGTAGCGAAAGATCTCCTCGCTCCCATCTTCGTTGCGACCGGTGTAATTGGCGTCGGACGAAAATGCGATATACCGCCCGTCGCCGGAAATTACCGGATCATTGCCCCCCTCGGAGGTAATTCGCGTAAATTGATTTTCTTGCACATCGTAGACGAACACATTGTTCAGCGGTGTGGGGTTCAACCCAGCCACGTTGGCCGTGGAAGAAAACACAATCCAGCGCCCACTGGCGTCAACCGAGGCCCCACCAACGGAACGACCCGCAGGGGTGTTCGTCACCTGCACCACCTCCGCATTCACAAGGCCGACCGACGACAAGATTGCCCCAAGAAGGAGCCCTAACTGCCTGCTCAGCACGATTTGCCGCACGCCACCATTGTCGCTGCCGACGATCGGCTGTCAATCGAATAATTGACGTGCTGGATTGTCCGGCCGCCGTGTGGCATAAGCGGTTGCCGATGCTGAAAAAAGGCGATCGCGCTCCGGACTTCGAGGCTCCCACCGGCGATGGCAAGCACTTTCGCCTGCGCGACTATCTCGGCCGGCGCCACGTGGTTCTGTACTTCTTTCCACGCGATTTCACCCCGGGATGCACGAAAGAGGCCTGCTCCTTTCGTGACCATCGAGCCGAAGTTGCCAGGTTGGATGGCGAGATCGTGGGCGTGAGTTTGGATCCGGTGGAACGCCATGCAGCGTTCGCAGAGAAATACCGGCTGAGCTTTCCGCTCGTGAGCGACGTGGGGGCGCGGATTGCCCAAAAATATGGCGTTGCCCGGCTCGGTGGATGGCTACCCTCCAAACGGGTGACGTTCGTGATCGACAAGGATGGGGTGATTCAAGAAGTGATTCACAGCGAGTTCGGGATCGACATGCACATCGATCGTGCCCTAGCCACGCTGCGACGTCTGCAGGGGGAACCAGCGAGTTGAACGCATGTTTCGCGGCTCGCTGGCAATCCGGATCGCAGCGGCGGTCCCTAGCTGCCGAGCGCGCAACCTGTTGACTGCACACCGAACCGCGGAGCCCAGGCGCCAAGCTACCTCCAGTTCAGCCGTGAAGTTCAACCGGGGCTGACCAGGCGCGGAGATCCTCTCCACTAGCCGCCGCGCCACTTCCCTGCGGTTTGAATTTTGCCTGAAGCACTATCCTCGGATCCTTCGAGCTGCCACCGGACTTTTCACTCACTGTCGGTACGTCCGGTCACACCGAAACAGGCCTGAGCTCTTTTGCCATTCAGAGAACTTGCCTATATTCTTCCCCTGCGGTTGGTTGTTGGAGGTCGTTGTCGAGTGAGGCCAGCAGTGGCCTAACCGGGGAGGCAATGCCAGTGAAAGAACAGGTGCATCACGAAACTCCGGTCATCGATCTCGGTCGGGCCGTCGAAGAGCGGTACTTGGCGTATGCGCTCAGTGTCGTCACTTCGCGGGCACTTCCCGACGTACGTGACGGGCTTAAGCCCGTGCAGCGCCGCATTCTATACGCCATGTTCCAAAACCTCCGCCTCACCGCCGCGGCACGGCCGCGGAAGTCAGCAGCGGTCGTCGGAGAAGTGCTCGGCAAGTACCACCCCCACGGCGACCTGGCAGCGTACGAAGCCATGGTGCGCATGGCCCAGCCGTTCGCCATGCGCTACCCACTGGTGCACGGTGAGGGGAATTTTGGCTCCCTCGACGGCGACAGCCCCGCTGCCATGCGTTACACGGAAGCGCGCCTTACACCGATCGCCGAGGAACTCCTACGCGACGTGCGTGAAGAAACCGTTGACTTCCGCGACAACTATGACTCCACGTTGCGCGAACCGATCGTGCTGCCTGCGGCCATCCCACAGCTCTTGATCAACGGCAGCACCGGTATTGCGGTCGGCATGGCAACGAACATCCCTCCCCACAACCTCAAGGAAGTGGTGGATGCGATGGTTGCGTTAGTGCGCGACCCGAAACTCGAAACCAAAGACCTGTGTCGCTTTATCAAAGGTCCGGACTTCCCTACGGGTGGCGAGATTCTCAATAGCCGAGCCGAGCTGAGGCGAATTTACGAGGAAGGCCAGGGCCCGATTCGCCTGCGCGGTCAGTTCAAGGTCGAAAGCAGCGGCCGGCGTCGTTACGTGGTCATTACCTCGGTACCGTACACGACAAACAAGGCGAAAATTGTCGAGGAAATTGCCGAGCACATCGCCAGCCGCAAATTACCGCTGGCCACCGACGTGCGCGACGAGTCCACTGACGACGTGCGGATCGTTGTTGAGCTCAAAGGCGATGCCTCCCCTGAAGCGGTAATGGCATACCTGTTTAAACACACGAGCTTACAAATTACTTACCACGCCAACTTCACAGCTTTGGTTCCCACCGCCAATCCGGGAATCGGCCAACCCCAACGGCTGAGCTTGAAAGAGCTCTGCCAACACTTTCTCGATTTCCGCTTCCAAGTTGTCACGCGGCGCTTGGAGTACGAACTCAAACAACTTCGGGCCCGGCTGCACATCTTGGCTGGTTTCCTCAAGCTGTTTAGCGATCTCGACCGCGCCCTCCGGATCATCCGTAACGCTGCCTCGCGTGAAGACGCGCGGCAGCGCCTTATGGATGCCTTTGGCCTGGATACGGAACAGGCAGATGCAATACTCGACACCCGCCTGTACCAGCTTTCTCGCCTCGAGATCGGCCGGATCCAACAGGAGCAAAAGGAAAAGGCAGAACGCGCGAAGGAAATTGAGCGGCTGCTTGCTCGCCCCCAAGCGCGCTGGAAGATCGTTGAACATGAGCTGCTGGCGGTTGCCCAACGTTACGGTGACCCCCGGCGCACTCAACTGCGCGCCGGTGCGGAACTCGTGTACGACGCGGAGGCGTACGTCGTGCACGAAGACGCGGTGGTCGTCATCACTCGCGATGGCTGGATGAAGAGACTCGGCGAATTGAAGGATCCGAGTTCCACTCGGGTCCGCGAAGGAGATCACGTGCAATGGGTTCTGCGGGGCACCACCAAGGACAACCTTGCTCTGTTCACGAACCATGGCTCCTTATACGTGGTGAAGGTGCTCCAAGTTCCAGCCACCACGGGCTACGGCGAACCCGTGCAATCGATCTTGAATTTCGGTGACGGCGAACGGGTCATTGCCGCCACGCTCACCAAAGGCGGAAATGGTGCAGAGGACGATTCTTCTCCAGGCAGCTGGGTCGCTATCACTGCCGCCGGCCTAGGCGCGCGTGTGAAACCGGAGATGAGCGAGACGACGAAAAACGGCCGTCGCTACGCGCGCCCCAAAGAGGGCGATGAGATTGCAGCCGTCGTTCCCCTGACTGGCGAAGTGTGCACTGTAGCGACCTCCGCCGGCTACGTGCTCTCGTTTCCCAGCAACGAGTTACCTGAATTGGCTGGAGCTGGCCGAGGGGTGTGGGCGATCCGCGTGAGTCCTGGAGACCGCGTGGTCGGTGCAGTCTGCCACAGCCCCGACCACCCGCCCATCGCCATCGACGAGCAAGGCGAGAGCCGCAAGCTCCAAATGCCCGAACTTGGCCATCGCGGGCAAAAGGGCCGACCCACGTTGAAACGGTTCAAACCGGTTGCCCTGGTGCCGCGCGACCACGATGCGAGCGCGCCCAATGCGCCCACCGATGGCCAACCAGCAAGACAGCTTTCTTTGCAACCTCAAGCCCCAGCAAAGAAACCATGAGTCGGAAGTACACAGCCAAAGACATTACCGTCTTGGAAGGTCTCGAGCCGGTAAGGAAACGCCCCGGCATGTACATTGGCGGCGTCGACCGCGCCGGGCTCCACCACCTGCTCTGGGAAATTCTAGACAACGCTGTCGATGAAGCCATCAACGGTTACTGCGACGAGATCACCGTCACCCTGCACGAAGACGGCACCACCGTAACCGTTACAGACAATGGCCGCGGCATTCCGGTCGACGAGCACCCGAAGTACAAGCGACCGGCGTTGGAACTGATCCTCACCACGCTTCATGCTGGTGGCAAATTCGAGAATCAAAACTATTACCACTCTGGAGGCCTGCACGGAGTCGGCGCATCGGTCGTGACTGCGCTTTCTTCCTGGTTGATTGCCCGGGTCAAACGCGACGGCTTCCAGTGGGAACAAGAGTTCTCCCGGGGCACCGCCAAAACCAAGCTGCAACAGCGCGGCCCCGCTCGTGGCACGGGAACTTCTATCACGTTCACCCCAGACCCTGACATCTTCCCAAACCCTAAGTTCGACTCCGCTTGGATCCGCGAGCGGCTGGAAGCCCGCTCCTTCCTCCACCGCGGCTTGCGCCTGATCTTCGAAGACCGGACAACGGGTAGCCGCGAGGTGTTCGCCCACGAACGCGGCATTGCCGAGTATGTCGAGAAACTTTTGCAACAATCCGGTGCGCAAATCGTGGCGGACGCCATTTACCTCGAGCGGCGTGACGGTCTGATCGTCGAATGCGCCCTGGGTTGGACGACAGCCACTAGTGAGCGCGTGCAGTCCTACGTCAACGGTGTGCCCACACCGGCCGGGGGCACCCATGAAAACGGCTTCAAAGCCGGGTTGAGCAAGGCGGTGCGGAACTACCTGGCGGTGCAAAGTCTCGTGCCCAAGGGCGTAACCGTGGCTGCCGAGGACACCCGTGAAGGTCTGGTGGGGGTGCTGAGTGTGTACCTGCAGCAGCCGCAGTTCCAGGGCCAGACCAAAGACCGGCTCAACAATCCCGAGGTCACAGCCCCGATCGACAACTTTATCCGCACCTCGCTGGAGAACTACCTCCTGCAGAATCCTACGCAGGCACGGGCCATCGCCCAGCGTGTGATCTTGGCGGCTCGCGCACGACTGGCCTCGCGAGCCGCCGCGGAAAGCGTCCAGCGGAAAACCTCCGTTTCTCACCGCCTCAATCTTCCGGGTAAGCTGGCGGACTGCAGTTCCACCGACCCGCGCGTGAGCGAACTCTTCATTGTCGAGGGGGACTCCGCAGGGGGTTCGGCCAAGCAGGCTCGAGATCGGGAGTTTCAAGCCATCCTTCCGCTGCGCGGGAAAGTCCTCAATGCGGAGCAGGCCTCGGCAACGAAAGTGTTTTCCAACAAGGAGCTCAACGATATCATCTCGGCGCTGGGCTGCGGCGTGGGCAAGGACTTCGATCCGAGCAAGCTCCGCTATCACAAGGTGTGCTTGTTAATGGATGCGGACTCGGACGGACATCATATTTGCACGTTGCTCCTCACATTCTTGTACCGCCAGCTCCCCGAGCTCATCCGCCGTGGGCACGCTTATATCGCACAACCGCCTCTTTATAAGGTCGAGATCGGTAAAGACGTTCATTGGGCGTACACAGACGAGGAAAAAGAGCGCCTGGTGACCAGCGCCAACGGGCGACCGGTGCTTGTGCAACGCTTCAAGGGCCTCGGGGAAATGAACCCGGCAACCTTAAAAGAAACCACCCTCGACCCGCGCAAACGCGTGCTGTTTCGGGTGGAAGTTGTGGATGATGAGCGAACCGACCAAACCATCCAGACCCTGCTCGGCCGCGAAGTGGAGCCACGCTTTCGCTTCATCATGGAACGTGCCCGCCAAGTGCAGGACCTGGACGTTTAGCCGCTAACTGCCCAGCCGACGCCAGCCCCAGCCCAAGGCTAAATCGGCCTCCGGCAACTCCGCTGTTCAGAGAACGACGTGTATCTCAGCCGGGCTGGACGAGCATTACCGCCTGTGGCATCCGCTTCCACACATCGTCGGCCACAGAGCGGACGCGCCTTTGCACCAACTCACGCGGTCGCTGTGTCATCCGGCACCGAGGCATACACCGTGGCCAGCTGTTGCAAGACGTCTTGCGTGGTCACCGGGCGCTTTTCTGTCGTCGGGGGTTTGCCGCCGCGCGAGCGCACAGAGAGATCAACGTCTTTTGCCTCCGCCCGCAGCGCACCTACAGTGCATTGCTCTCGTGGCCGATGCGCGAACGGATCGAAGCGGAAAAATCGCATCGCGTTCCCGTGCGTAATTAAGTTGATCTCGGCGTCGGGCACGTCCTGCAGGCAGCTCCACAAACGTTCCGGCGAGGTTGGCCAAGTGCTGTCAGAGTGCGGGTAGTCGCACTCCCAGGTGATCGTGTGCACTCCGATCACGTCGCGATTGCGGATGCCGACCGGGTCGTGAATGAAACACGAGATGCAGTGCTCCCGCCACACCTCGCTCGGCTTGCGGCCGCCAAAATCCTGATGGGTCCACACGTGGTGTCGCTCGTGCACATAGTCGACCCGTTCCAAAAAGTACGGCATCCATCCAATGCCACTCTCCGACAGTGCAAAGCGAATCTCTGGGTACTCCCGCAACACGGGCGACCACAATAAGTTCACCGCGCAGTCCACCGAAGCGATCGGCTGCAAAGTGATCATCGTATCCACGGGCGCATCCATCGCCGAGAACTTCATGCCAGCGCCGGAGCCGATGTGGATACAAATCACCGTGCCTTCGTCCACACACGCCGTCCAAAAAGGCTTCCAGTAGTCGTTATGGATGCTGGGCCAACCATGCGCCTCCGGGCTTTCCGTGAAGCTGACCGCGTAACAGCCTTTTTTCGCTAGTCGGCGCACCTCCTCCGCCATCAGTTGCGGATCCCAACAGGGGAGCAACCCGAGGGGAATGAACCGCCCTGGATAGGCTCCGCACCATTCGTCCACGTGCCAATCGTTGTATGCCTTGAGCATCACCAGCGCAGTTTCTCGATCGGGATGCTTTGCAAACTTCTCGCCGAACAATCCGGGGAACGACGGGAAGCACAACGAGGCCAAAACGCCGTTGGCATTCATGTCGCGAATCCGCTCGCGAACATCGTAAGTGCCTGGGCGCAACTGGTCGAATGAGGTTGGCTCCATTCCATACTCTTCGGGCGGGCGGCCAACCACCGCATTCAACGCCACGTTGGGAAATTGCTCGCCCCCAAAGACCCAAACATCGCTCCCGTCCTTCTTGCGTACGAGGCGCGGCGCCTTCGCCTTCCATTGCAGGGGTAGGTGTTGGTCGAAGAGGTTCGGAGGTTCAACGACATGGTCGTCGACACTCACGAGAATCATGTCCTCCATGCGCATGGCCGAGCCCTCCTTACTCCCGCGGGCGTTCAATCAATTGATTGACTCCTACCACGGCTGCTTTACCCGACTCAAGCACCGCGCGGAGCCAGCCAGTCCGCAGGCGCGCTGTTCGCACCGCTATTCCGCCACCAAGATGGCAACCGACGCGTTCGCTCCCCGCCCCACTGTGTGCGCGAGTGCCACACGCAAGTTCAATCGCGACTGCCCCGGCGCGCGCTCCTGAAGTAACCAAGCCAAATAAACCACCTGGCCAAGGGCGGAGGCCCCGAGCGGCTCTCCTTTAGAAAGCAAGCCGCCACTCAAATTCACCGGAGTGCGGCCGCCAGCGTGGAACCACTTCTCGCGCAATGCACGCGCGCACTCTCCGGCCTTGCAGAGCCCAAGTTCTCGCCAAGCTAAAAGCTCGCGCGCGGCGTCCGTGTCTTGACATTCCACCACATGAATGTCTCCGGGACCAAATCCCGATGCCTCATAAGCGTCGTGTGCAGCCAGTTCAGAAGCCGAAGGCGGCACGCCACGGGAACAACCACTGAGAGGCGTGTGTTCCCCCAAGACATTCCCGAAGTGATGCGACCGCAACGCCACCGCGGCCACGCGCACAGGGCGCGGGCCCGCCTTCGGCTTGCGACTCAAGATCACGCACGCCGCCCCTTCGTTTGGCGAGCACAGCATCCACAAACGCAATGGCTCGCACACCACGGGCGAGGCCAGCACATCCTCGACTGTGACCGCCGTCCGAAACATGGCACAAGGATTGGCCGCGCCATTTCCCCGGTTCTTGACCACCACCTCGGCCAAATGCGGGACGTCCAATCCCTCTTCCCTCAGCACTTGCTGGGCGCGCAGTGCAAAATACGCCGGCGTGACCGCCAAGCCAGCCTGCTCGTGCCACCGCTCGAAGAAGCTCGAGCGGATCATCCCCTTGGGCATCTTTTCCATTCCAAGAACAGCCACGCAATCGTAAGCCTGGGCACGCAGGGCCATGACACCCAACGCGAGCGCCGCCGCACCACTGGCGCATCCTGCCTCGACGTTCACGATCGGGATGCTGGTCGCGCCAAGAGCGCCAAGCACCTTATGTCCAGCACCGACACCGCCATAACACGTTCCACAGTACAACGCGTTTACCGCCGCAAGCTCGATCTCTGCATCTTTCAGCGCCGACCGGAGGGCGTGGGCGCCCAGCGCGGTGAGGGATTTCTCCGGAAAACGGCCGAAGGCGTGCATGCCCACCCCGGCAATGTAAACCGCGTCCATTGCAGCGCAGCTCCTCAACGCACCGTAGGGTGTTCGGCACGTGGCGGATCTGCAGCGCGAAAACAATACGCGAACAAGGGGGCGCCCTGCTCGTCGCAACCCACCTCGCGCAGGGCGCACACGAGCGGTGTACCACGTTCCAACACGTGCTCCGTCTCCACCGGCGCGATGACCAACAAATCCTCCATCAGCCGCACGACGGCCAAGCCGTAAGGGACTGGCCCGTTGTAGCCCGGTGGCGCCTTGCGAATAACTGTGCAGAGTTCAACCTCACCCCGCGACGGCAGCCGCACGACCTTCACAGACTCTGCCCCACAATAGGGGCAAGAGTCGGTCGCGGGGAAGGCAAGACGGGTGCAGTCGTTGCACTCGCTGCCGAGCAAAGAAACGCAACCAGAGGCTGGATCGACGTCAAACAGTCCCTCGCGCACTGGTTTTGCTGCCATGCCGGAGAGCGCATACAACGGCAACGCTGGATGATGCAATGAGCGGCCCCCGCCGTCGCAACGTCGCCTCAACCGCTGGGAGCCAAGCCCCTGACGATCCTCCCACCCTCACGCTCGCTTGCTGGAATCATTTTCTCGTCGGCAAACCCAGCCGCCGCACGACGCAACCATGCAACGTTCGGCAGCAGAGCCTCTGTGGCCGCCAGCAGGCCAGGACTCGCCCGATTACGCCCAACTCCCCAGCAACACCGCGGCGGGAGGCTCAGTGGGCGATACGGGAAACCGTGCGCCACACGAGGGGGCTAACGAGCTCCTGCCATTGCGCTTCGCCTTCCTCTTCGAAGCGAACTGGCAAGCGCACGTGCAGCGTGGTGCCATTTCCCGGCTGGCTCGTGCAATGTACCTCGCCGCCCAGGCGAATCGCCAAGTCCTTGGCCAAGGCGAGGCCAATGCCCAAACCGGTACCACGCCGGCTCAGCGACGACTCGCGCAGCCACAACGGCTCGAAAATCCGGTCGCGCTCTTGCGGTGGGATTCCTGGCCCGTTGTCCCGCACCCGAATCTCAACACGGTCACTTTCCACAAGGCTCGCCTCGAGGCGCACGATCCCTTCTGACGAAAACTTCACCGCATTGCTGAGCAGGCAGCGCAGGAGGCGGGCGAGCTTGTCTCTGTCGGTCGAGAGCTTGGGCACGGCTTCATCGATGTGCACGAGCAGCTTTATTCTCTTTTCCATCAGACGCGGTTTAATCCAGTTGTGCAGGTCCTCCACCAGATCGCGCAAGTCGAAACGTTGGGTGCGCAGTTGCGCCATGCCAGAGCGTACCTCCGCGAGCAGCAGCAAGTCGCCGACCACCTGGTTCAGGTGTTCTGCGTTGCTGCGCAGTCGCGCCAGCATTTCCGCACCTTCGCGCGTGCGGCTCCACTCGGGGTCGGATTCCAAAATCTCCGCATAGCCAAGGATGGCGTGCAGGGGAGTGCGAAGTTCGTGAGAAACCAGTCCCAGCAAGTCCCGCCGCATTCTGCCGAGCTCTGCTTGCAAAGCATCCTGGCGCTGTTCGAGCTCCGCTCCGAGCGCCGCCGCAACCCGACAAAACTCTCGTTCCACTGGCTCGAGCGGCTCGCCGTCTTCCCGCCAGACAGCGAGCAAGTTGCCTTCTCCTGCAGGCGCGAACAATACTTCTCTGCTACCCGACAGCGAGTCGCGCTCCACCCAGTCGCAACGCAAGTGAGGAAACGCCCATTGCAACGCTTGCCGGGCGATTTCGATCCAAGCGCGGGTGGTGCTCCTCGCCACTTGCGGATCCAGAAGTCCCAGCAGCGCGCGTAGCCGTGCCGCCTCCCGCTCGCTTTGCTGCCTCCGCCAACGCTCGAGTTTCGTTTCCTCGGTCACATAGGCGTAGAACACCGCCACAATGAAAAAGAACGGCAGCCGCAACCACTCGCCGCTGCCCAGGTGGCCCCCCGAAGTCAGCCACAGCCAATAAGCGTACAGCCCGCTCACAACCGCTGCTGCCAGGGCAATTTGCGCCACTCCTTGAGTCGCCGCCGT
This sequence comes from Candidatus Binatia bacterium, assembly GCA_026415395.1. NCBI lineage: Bacteria > Candidatus Binatota > Binatia (SeqCode) > Binatia bacterium. The sequence continues at coordinate 102,813 of JAOAHD010000010.1, forward strand.
CAGGAAAATGGTGAAGAAGTAAATGACAAGAAAATCCTGAGAAAAGCAGCCAACGGTTAAGTAGAGGCCCGCCAACACAATGAAGGTGTCTGCCAAGAGCAGTCCGGCGGAGAAACTCGGCTCGTGGAAGCGGCTCTCCGGAACCCAACCCAAGGCCAAGTTCGTCGCCAGCAGTACAGCGATGTAGGCGAGGGCTAGCGGACTCGTACCTTGAGGCCCAAACAGAATGAGGTATGCGGTGGAAATCGACACCACCGTGCGGAGCAACAAAATTGTGCGCTTTTTTGTCAACAAAGACTGCGGCTGTGTAGCGCTGCTCACCGCCGCACCGGCCGAGAGGGCTTCAGTCGGATCCACCGTTTTCACAGTGACATTTCGAAGCTGCAACGGAAGTGCCACGCGCGCTGGGTTAGCCCTGTTTCGGCTGGCTCTCCCTTGTGACGGACGCAAGTGTCGTAAACGTGGCGAACGCAGAGACGGCGTCACGCGCGGGACACAACCCCGACGGTGTGTGCCCCTGGCTCATGGTGCCGGTCAATTCCAGCCAGAAGCCCCTGCGCACCGGTAGGACAAGGCTTCAGCCCTCAGGGATGATGAGCACCTGACCCGCCCGCAGGCGCGCCCCACGCCGCAACCGATTCTCGCGCTCAATCTCCGCCACGCTGAGGCCATACATTCGCGCAATCGCCGTCAGCGTTTGCCCACGCTTGACGCGATGGGTGCGCTTCGCCTTAGCACTTGACTGCGCAACAGCCGCAACTGGTTCTCGCTGCGATCGGCTCTTGCGGCTTCCTTGACGGCGGGCCAACTGCACCTGGCCCTCCCGTTCTTTCCGCCACGCCGCGTAGCGGGTTTCGAAGGTCGCTCGGTTGGCCCTCGGCAAACGCAAACGAAACCCCTGCGGTGCAGGAGCGCGCCCCTCGGTCACCCTAGGGGTGAGCGACGGGTTCCACTCCGCAAGCGTCTCGCCATCCACACCTGCAAGCCGGGCCAAGACGGAAAACGGCACACTACCCCTCAATTCGACTGCTTCGAGATCGAACGGGCGCAACCGTTCGATCGGCCCGTAGTAGCGCTCTGCCTCGCGTTCGATCTCGATTGCAGCCAACAGCTCAGCGTAGAAGTTCCTCGAGGCAAAGCCAAAGCCCGGACCCTGGTAGCGGCGCAAGATCTCCACAAAGTCGCGCGTACCCACGGCTTCCACGGCCCTCTGCATTCCGGCCGGGCCATGATTGTAAGCCGTCACCGCAAGCGGCCACGTGCCAAGCTTCGCGTAATTCTGCTTCAAAAACTTCGCCGCTGCCTTTGTCGACTCCACAGGATCTCGCCGCTCGTCAACCAGATCATCCACCCGCATGAACCGGCGGCCAGTCTCGGGCATGAACTGCCAGATCCCCGCAGCCCCAGCCTTCGAATAGGCGCGCACGTTGAAACACGACTCCACCAGTGGCAGCCGCGTGAGTTCGATGGGCAGTCCCTCGGCACGAAAGATCGCTTCCATCGTTGGCAGGTACCGCCCCGAGATGCGGATTCCCTCGGCAAATTTCTCCCGCAGACCGCGCTGGGCCCGGATCCGTTTGGGATCCGCTGCCAGGAGGAACTTGTCCTCACTCCGATCGCTACGGAACAGCCAAGCCAGCCGTCGTTCTTCTTGGCTCCACGCGGAAGGTTGCCCCCCGTTTTGGTGTAATCTCACCAACAAAGAGCGAATCCGCTCCTTCTCCTGGTCGACGCGGATTTGCACATAGGTAGGCAGGACATCGCTCTGCAGCTCCGCCGCATCGGCGGAGAAATCCAGCACTGAGTAAATACGCTCGGGCACAAGCGAATCATGAACCACCACTTCGGTTTGCTTGTAGTGAGCAAAAATCTTTTTCCAAAACTCGACCTGCGGGCGCAGTTCCGGGGGGTAGGGAAGCGCAGCCCAGGCCAACTCCGGCACGAGCCACACGAACGTCACTGCCAGAGCGCGTCGCACCACACTCGGCCCTCCGACCAAACCTGCTACTGCCACCGCTACTGCTCGGACCCATCCGCGCATGCTGGCTTCCCTCCGCATGAGTCCACGGTAGCAGAGGCGGAAAAATTCGTTCAATGCAGTTTTCTTCCAACCACCCCTGCGTAGATGCTCAGGACCCCGCGTTGATTCCGATGTGCACCCTTCCTATAAGGCCGCGCGGCATGCAAACACGAGTTTCGGATAGTCGCAATTCCCTGTTGAAACCGACACCGGAGACGCGACCATTTTGGGAGGCTGCAAAGCGGCGCGAGCTGCGCGTTCAGCAGTGCCACGACTGCGGCGCGCACTACTTCTACCCGCGTCCCCTGTGCCCGTACTGTTTGTCCCGCAATGTGGGATGGGTGACCTGTAGCGGTCGCGGTCGGCTGCACACGTTCGTGATCAATTACCGTCCGCCACGTCACCTCCCGGCAGACCAACCCTACATCCTCGGTATCGTGGAGCTGGAAGAAGGCCCGCGGCTGATGACCAACATCGTGGGAGTCGAGCCTGACCCAAGGGCAATCCGCTGTGATATGCCCGTCGAGGTCGTGTTCGAAGACATCGACGAGCAGTTCGCGTTGCCGAAATTCAAACCGGTTTCGTGATGCGGGACGAACGTACACGACTGCGCGGCGCCGTTGCGATTGTGGGCGCGGCAGAATCCGATTGGGTGGGCAGGTTGCCGAACAAATCAGCGCTGACGCTCCATATGGAAGCAGCCCACAACGCGCTGGTTGATGCTGGACTGCGCAAGGAAGACGTCGACGCGGTGTTCACCGCAGGCCGCAACATGGTGAACGAGGTGCCCGAGTACCTGGGAATTCGGCCCAAATACGTGGACGGAACCCAAATGGGCGGCTGCTCGTTCATGGCCCACGTTGAGCACGCGATGGCAGGGATTGTCGCCGGGTTATTCGACGTCGCCTTGATCACGCACGGCGAGAGCGGCTACTCGCGCGTCGGCATGCCGGCGACACGCTGGGGAGAGGATTCGAACAACGCCCAGTTCGAACTCATTTACGGCCACGCAGGGCCGACGACCGGCTACGGCTTGGTGGCCACGCGGCACATGCACGTGTACGGAACAACCAAAGAGCAGATGGCAGAAGTCGCGGTGGCCACCCGCAAGTGGGCTTCCTTGAACCCGCGCGCACTGATGCGCGATCCGATCACCATCGACGATGTGCTGTCCTCTCGCCTCATCGCGTGGCCGTTCAATTTGCTCGACTGCTGCTTAGTCACCGATGGTGGCGGCGCGATTGTGGTAACTTCTGCGGAACGGGCCAAAGACTTGCCGAAAAAGCCGGTTTACGTCTTGGGTACAGGCGAGGCCGTGTCGCACCAAATGGTCAGCCAAATGCCCAACTTCGATCGCTGGGACGCAGCCATTGTTTCCGGAGCTCAAGCATTTCGTATGGCCGGGGTCAAACACGAGGACATAGACGTTTGCGAGCTGTACGATGCGTTTACGATCGTACCCATTTTGGCGCTCGAGGCCTTAGGCTTTTGCAAGCCGGGAGAAGGTGGGCCCTTCGTTGCTGGCCAGCGTACCGCCCCAGGCGGTGACTTTCCGATGAACACCAACGGCGGTGGCCTCTCTTATACCCATACGGGAATGTACGGCATGTTCGCCATCGTCGAGGCAGTTCGCCAACTTCGCGGAGAGTGTGGGCCGCGCCAGGTACCGAACGCCAAGGTGGCCCTCTGCCATGGCACCGGCGGAACGTGGAGCTCCGCAGCCACGCTGATCTTGTCCAGCGAGCTTCCCTGAGCGGCTCGCGGACAATGCCGCACGGAGCATTGCCGCACTTCTCGGAAGTAGTTAGCGTGCGGCGGCAAGGAACAGTTTGGTGCGTGACACAAAAGCGTACGCCTTTTCGTCGCACGGCCCCTGGACAATCGATCCAGCCGAGCTCTGCTGGCTCCGCTGCGTAGACCAGCGGCGCCAGCAGCTGCGGGCTCTCGTGCCCGTTCTCACCCAGCGGCGAGGAACTCCGCCGGTCCGCCGCTTCGCCAAAGCAGCATTGTCTCTGGGCGGTGCGCTGGTGCGCTGGTATGCCAAAGAACGACGAGGCGGGGGCAGCGTGTCGCGTGCGGGATTATCGCAGCGCTTGCGCGACGCCTTCGAAGAGCTCGGGCCCCCGTACATCAAACTCGGCCAGATTCTCTCCAGCGGGCACGGCATCTTCCCCGATGAGCTCGTCAGCGCGTTTCGCACGCTGCGCGACCGTGTCACCCCCGAACCGTTCTCCGCGGTGCGGCGCGTCCTCGAGGAGGACCTGGGTTCTTCCCTCGAGGATGTTTTTGCCAGCTTCGCTGCTGAGCCGATGGCTGCAGCCTCCATTGCTCAAGTCCATCAAGCGCGGTTGCGCACCGGTGAGCACGTGGTGGTCAAGATCCAGCGCCCGCAGGTAGCGCACCTCGTGCGCCAAGACCTCCAGGCCATGGCTTGGATCGCACCCTGGCTGGTGGGCCGTATCCCAGTGGCGGCGCTGGCAAACCCACCCGCCTTGGTGGAGCTTTTTGCGGAAACCATTCTCGAAGAGCTTGACTTCCGCCTAGAAGCCGCGAACATGCTCGACATTGCTGCGCTACTCGCGGCCACCGGCCAGCGTAACATCATTGTGCCGCGCCCCCATCCGATCTACGTGACCGAACGCGTGCTCGTGATGGAGCAAATCGATGGGATGCCATACGAACAAGCCGATGCTGTTCGCGCCGCCGGTATTGACACCGCAGCGCTGCTGCGGACGCTGGTCGTCTGCCTTCTCGAGGGTGCAATGCTCCACGGGGTGTTTCACGGGGATCTCCATGGCGGCAACATGGTGGTCACGCCCAGCGGGCAAATTGGTCTGTTCGACTACGGCATCACCGCCCGCATGGATCACAACCAGCGCTTGGCCTTCCTCCGGCTCATGGTGCACGGCATGCTCGGGAACGTACGAGCGCAAATTGCTGCCTCCAAAGATCTCGGCGCCCTTTCGCCGACCACAGATATCGACGAGGTCGTCCGCAAGCTCAAGCTCGATCAACCCGTCGTAGATCCAACAGCGCTCAGCGGTCACGAACTAGCGCGGGAAATCCAGTACCTCACGAAAACTCTCTTGGAGTTCGGCGCGAAACTTCCGAAGCCACTGATGCTGTTCGTGAAGAACTTGATCTTTCTCGACGACGCCGTGGCTCACCTGGCCCCCGAGGTGAACATCTTTACCGAGGTGTTACGCATCTATGCGTACTTCGCAGAAGCCTACAGCGAGCGAATAGCGGAAGAGATCGGCATCGATTTGAGCCAGTATCAGTTCGACCTCGAGACCTTCAAGGCCGGACTCGGCTTGCGCCCCGAAGTGGAACACATCACGCACCGCGATCTCGAACAGCGCCGACGCGTGATTCGCGCGAAGCTCACGGAGCACGATCAACGCAGTGCGTAAGCTCCCTCGCGGGCTCCACCGCCCGCGGTAGCAGTTGGCGAAACCTCTCGCTTGCGATATTTCCGACCCATGGACGTGAAAGCTGCGGTCATCGAGCTCTGCCGGAACGCACGACGTGCGGCGCGGCAGCTTGCCACGGTAAACACCAACCGGAAGAACGCCTGCCTGGATGCGCTTGCACGCCAACTGCGACAGCGGCAGAGCGCCGTACTGGAAGCCAATGCACGCGATGTGGAGGGAGCCCACAAGCAAGGTTTGTCAGCCGCCTTGATCGACCGCCTGCGCCTCGACCCGCAGCGCATCGAAGCTATGGCTCGTGGGGTTGAGGTTGTGTCCTCGTTGCCAGACCCGGTAGGGGAAACCATTGCCTGCTGGCGCCGTCCAAACGGGTTGGAGATTGCTCAAGTTCGCATCCCGATTGGCGTGGTGGGGATCATCTACGAGTCGCGACCGGGTGTGACGGTCGATGCCGGGGCACTGTGCCTCAAGTCGGGCAATGCAGTGATTTTGAAGGGCGGAAGCGAGGCGTGGCATACGAACCGCGAGCTCGCCGCCATCTTTGCTGACGCTTTGGACGAACACGGTCTACCGCGCGAAGCCGTGCAACTCTTACCGACAACCAACCGCGAGGCGGTACACGCGCTCCTGCAGCAGACCGAGTACGTCGATGTCATCGTCCCGCGCGGTGGGGAGAGCCTGATTCGCGCGATTACGGAAATGTCGCGCGTGCCGGTGATCCAGCACTACGCAGGCATCTGCCACACGTATGTGGACGAGTTCGCTGACCTCAGCATGGCAGAGGAAATTTGTTACAACGCGAAGGTGCAACGCCCTGGGGTGTGCAACGCGATGGAAACCCTGCTCGTGCATGAACGCGTGGCCTCAGAATTTTTGCCCGCAATGATTCGCCGCTTCGAAGCCGCCCGCGTCGAAATTCGCGGTTGCGAGCGCACACGCCAGATTGTGCCACATGTTCGCGCGGCCACTGAGGAAGATTGGCGCACCGAGTACCTCGACCTCATCCTGGCAGTGAAGGTCGTCTCCTCGCTCGACGAGGCCATTGCCTTCATCAACACTTACGGCACTGGGCACTCGGACGCCATCGTCACCAACCACTACGAGCACGCGCGCCGCTTCCAACGAGAGGTCGACTCCGCTGCGGTGTACGTGAATGCCTCGACACGCTTCACCGACGGCTACGAGTTCGGTTTTGGTGCGGAAGTAGGAATCTCGACCAACCGCCTGCACGCACGCGGCCCGATGGGCTTGAGGGAGTTGACCACCTACAAGTACGTGATTTCTGGACACGGGCAAATCCGCACGTGAGGCCACCAGGAAAGCACGTGAGCGCGAGGCTGACTTTGCGTGTCGGCGTGTTCGGCGGCAGCTTCAACCCGATCCACATCGGCCACCTGCGCGTGGCGGAAGAAGTTCGGGAAGCGCAGCAGCTCGACCGCGTCCTGTTCATTCCTGCAGCTCTGCCGCCGCACAAACACGGGCAACGCCTTGCCTCGCCGGAACAGCGACTCCAAATGGTACGGCTGGCGATTGCCGGAAACCGCTTCTTCCGCGTCTGCGACATCGAACTGAAGCGCGCCGGGCGGTCGTATTCCATCGACACGCTCCGCGCGTTACGACAACGCTCTCCCCACTGGGAGCTCTACTTCATTCTAGGCATCGATGCATTTGCGGAAATCGCCACGTGGAAAGAGTACGAGCAGTTATTCGAGCTCAGCCACTTCGTCGTCGTCTCGCGTCCCGGCACACCGGCCAAGCCTCTGCTCCGTGTCCTGCCGGTTGTCACGCGCCGAGCCTTCTGGTATGCGCGCGACGGTTTGACGCTGATCCACCGCTCGGGACACAAGGTGCTTTTTCAACACGTCACTGGCCTTGACGTGTCGGCGACCGCGATTCGCCGGGATTTACTACGGGGAAGATCTATCCGTTACCTCGTGCCTACTACGGTCGAGCGCTACATCCTGCGCGAGGGGATCTACCAAAGGAGGTCGACTGCATCGTGAAGAAGTTGTCAGCACGCGACAGCGCTCTCATTTGCGCAAGGGCTGCGTTAGACAAGAAGGCTTACGACTTAGTCTTGCTCGAAGTGAGATCGTTAACGTCGCTCGCTGACTATTTCTTGATCTGCAGCGGCCGGTCGGACACCCAGGTACAGGCAATCTCGCAGGCGATCGAAGAAGCCATGTATCGAGCAGGCCGCAAACCCCTATCAATCGAAGGCTACCGCCATGGCCACTGGGTGGTGCAAGACTTTGGTGATGTGGTCGTGCACATCTTCTTCGAACCGGTGCGCGACTTCTATGATCTCGAACGCCTATGGGCGAAGGCCCCTCGCGTACCGCTGCCGGAAACCGAGCATTCGGCGCTGCGCGTGTCACGGGCAGTCGCTAGTGGGAACGATGAGGGGAGCTGCTGGTGAGACGTGCTGTCGTCGTCAGCTTACTGCTCGTCGCTCTTCTCCTGTACTTGGTCTTCCTCAACAACGAGACCACCACTTTTCGCTTGGCGCCCGACATCGTCATGCAGTGGAATACGGGCGCGCTCGTGGGCGGGGCGTTTGCGGCGGGCGTTCTCCTGGCTTTTGTGGTGGGTAGCATCCAATCCGGTCTGCGCGCATGGAGTGCGTGGCGGAGCGGTCGTCGCGAGCGGCGAGCGTTGCGTGTTGACGAATGGGAAGAAAGCGGCGCGAAGTTCCTGTGGGGCGGCGAAATTGCTCGCGCCCGAGCCCTGCTGCATAAGGCGTGGCAGCGGCGCCCAGAAGACCCTCACGCCGCGCTGCTTTTGGCAAACTCCTTCCGCGCCACTGGGGAACTCCACCGCGCACGTGGAGTCCTGCACGATGCCGCTGCTCAGTATCACACCCACCCGGAAGTCCTCATGACGTTGGCCGAAGTTCATCGTGAGCTTGGTGAGCTGGGGCCACGAATCGAGGTCCTCGAGCGCTTGCGGGCTCTGTATCCGCGTTCTCCACAAGCCCTGCGAGCGCTGCGCGACGCGTACATCGACGCCGAGCGCTGGGGTCCGGCTGCGCAGGTGCAAGAGACGCTGATTCCTGTACTTCCCGACCCCGAGGTTGTGGCGCGCGAGCAAGAGCTTTTGCTGAGCTTACGTTACCAAACTGCGATCCACTTGAGCGATCCCCAGGAACGGGTGCTCGCGCTCGAGAACCTGGCGTCCTCACGCCGTGCGCCGGTTCCGGTCTACGTTGCGTTGGGAGACGAACTCGCGGCGGCGCACCGCTTGGCTGACGCTTCAGCCGCCTGGGAGCGAGGGCTCAAGCAACACGCGCGCAGCGTCTTCGTTCATCGCCTGCTGCGCATCGCCAGCGAGCCCAAGCACCGCGACCGCCTGCGCACCCTGCTGCGCAAGCTGCGCGATGGGGTGGATGCCGATGCTGTGCGCATTTGGCTCGCGGAGACGTTTGTTGCGGACCAAGACGCAGAGAATGCAGCACGCGAGCTAGAGGCCATCGAAGTTCCGGCCACTGTGGTGCCTGATATCGATCGATTGTGGGGCGAGGTTCACCGGCTGCGCGGGCAATTCGACCAATCCATCCACGCCTATGCGCGCGCATGCCGAGAGCAACCACTGTATCATTGCCAAAAGTGCGAACACGTCTCCGCCGATTGGATCGGCGTGTGCCCAAAGTGCCATGGCTGGGACACCTTGCGCGCGCGCATCGAGATTGCGCGCGCGTAAACTGCGCCGCTCTGTTTGCGACTCCTGGGCAACGTCACCACCCATCCTTACGTCTCTCCGTACCACAGAGCAGAGGGACTCCTCTCCGCCCAAGATTCGCTTAGCAAGCCACGATCCTCGCGGGGCAAACGGACCACACCCACGCTCGTTGTGGCAAGCTTCGCCTCCGGTGCCGCGGTAAAACAAATGACGAGTAACGTGTGGTGCACCGCGAATGGCGAACGAGCGGCGACCGCCAGGGGTGACGCATGCGTCGACCGTGGTGCCGTCGTGGCACAATGCCACCACACCCTTGGGTGACGACGCATCTGGAGTACGGTCGGCGCGGCGAAAACCTATCGCGGCACGGACGTACCGGGATACGACCCTGCCCGAGGCCATTACCCGACTATGTCTTGGTTCCAGTCGTCAGCCGCCGGCAGATACGGTAGCTGCTCCCCGCAAAGTGACGGACGTCTCCCTCCAGGTAGCTTCCGTCGCCGCACCCTACCGCTTCTGCGGGAGGGCAGCGCGGCGAACTCGCCGATTTTATCGAGCCACTGGCTTTCGTCGTGACAAATCGGCAAATCTAAGGGTGGTGCCTACCGTCGGTCGGTCACCATCGTTGAAATTTTTGCCGGGGAATTTGGGCTTGCTTTCGTGAAAGAGCCCCCTTTCCGACCAGCCTAAGACAAAATCGGGGGGTGCGGTATGAACACAGAATGCACAGCAATAATCAAGAAAGAAAACGATTGGTGGATCGGATGGATCGAAGAAATCCCTGGGGTGAACTGCCAGGAGCGCACACGTGAGGAGCTCCTGGAAACTCTCCGGATCACTTTGAAAGAGGCTTTGGAGCTCAACGGGCAGGATGCATTGTTCGCAGCTGGAGCCGATTACCAGGAACAAAAGATCGCCCTATGAGGCGAAAGGAGCTGCTCCAGCATCTGCGCTCGCATAAGTGTGAGTTCCTGAGGAGGGGCGCCGGCACTCGTGGTGGCATGATCCCAAGCTGAACCAACGATCAGCGGTGCCAAGGCAGCCGCTGAAATAGCGGACACGCTCGCAAGGAAGATATGCAAGGATCTCCGCATACCACCGCCCAAATAACGCGGAGAAGGGCACGACACACGACCGTTATTCCGCTGTCGCTTGCGAACTGGCTTGTGGCCCTTGGCCGTTAGTCAGTGACAGCCCGCTCACGACCACTGGTGAGCAATGCTTTGGCCCTCTAGGCCGCTCTTGCAAACGCTTCTCCCGCGCGGTGGCGACCTCAGAGTAGAACAACGCGGTCGAGATGATTCCGTTGCCGTACGCGAGTGGAGCTTTCGACAGAGGTCAAGTGGGGCTATTTCGCAGCAAATATCGCAAGATTGTGGTGGACTTGGATTCCACCCAGCACCACGCCCCGAGGCAAGTTCGGGTCTCTTCCCGGCTTGGGTGAGGCTGATGGCCTGTTTGCGTGGCCGCGAAGGCGTAAACCGGCGCCATTGCTAACCCCGCTTTTCGGGCCCGCGATGACCCTGTCGATTACCGCGACACCCTCCCGCACCGCCGGGTACCTCTACGAGCTGCGACTCGCACGGGCGATGCGGGCGTCGCCCGTGCCGCCTGAGCGCACCAGAGTCGACAGTGAAGCGATGGCGCCCCTCATCCTAACGCCCTCTCCCCCCGGGCTGGGGAGCGGGCGGCTTTCTGTTGGTCGCCCGGATACGACCGTCGCAAACAATCCCTCACTTCGGTGCGGGCGTAGGCTCGGCTGCCAGCCCTTTTGCGTCGAACGCGTCGGCCGCCAACTTCGGCTCGTAACGGAACTCACTGAGGGTGAGCAGCGAGCTTTTTTGGGTCGTCAAATCGACAACGCGCTGCTGAGCTGGGAACCACTCGCCGGAACGCTGCTCGGTGCGCTCTGCGATCCAGCGGCGGACCGCCCTACCCTGTTGGTCGAAGAACAAAGCCCGAACGAGCCGACCACCACGTGGGTCTACTGAGTACACGCGAACGGCGAATCGGTCTTTCTCCTTATCCTTTGGGGCGAGTCGAATTACGGTGAACGTTTCCCCACCAATGTTTTCGTCGCCACCCAGCTCGTACGTGTAGGCACCCGGATCCGGCAGGAGGAAATCGGAGAGCGTGAAATCAGTGCCAAGCCAAGGTGCGTTCCACTGCTCCTCTGGCACCTCCCTCGTCCGCTTGGTCTTCGCATCGAAGTGCCAAATTTTGTCGGCCGCGCCGTCTTCATCCACAATCAGCCAGCGCTGTCCGCGAAACTCAGCCGGCGCCGTGACCTCAATTACGGTGCGCCGGCCATCGCGTAGGGTGTGCCGGAGCACCAAAGCGAGCTTCCTTCCTTGCGTCCCCTCCACCGTACCGGCTGCCTCGAAACTGGTTCGGATGATGTTCCCAATCGCCTTGCGATATAGGTTCTCTTCTGCCGAACCCGCCACCGCTGCGCGACTTCCCGCTACAGCAATCAACGATACGAACAGTAGTTGCCACTGCATCGCCGCGTCCTCCCGCGCTCGAACCACCCGCGTCCGCTTCGCACCCTCAGCTCTTCTTCTCAGCGCGGCTCAGTTCCTCGTCAATGAGTTGCTTGAATGCTTCGAACGGCTGGGCTCCGGACAACATGCGTCCGTTGATGAAAAATGCCGGCGTCCCGTTCACCCCTGCCGCAGTCCCTTCCTCGAGATCGCGATCGATGGCAGCCGAGTGCGGCTTGGTTTTCAGGCACTCGGCAAACTTCCCTTCGTCCAAACCGATCTCCTTAGCTAGCCCCTTCAGGCTGGGCTCCGACAAGTCTTGCGCCTTCCACAAGCGGTCGTGATACTCCCAAAACTTGCCCTGGGCGTTGGCACAAGCCGCCGCCTCGGCCGCAAGCCGCGCATGCTGGTGGAAGCTCAGCGGGAAGTCCCGATGTACGAACCGCACCTTATCGCCATAGTGGCGGAGCACTTCAGCCACGGTGCTCGAGGCCCGTTTACAGAAGGGGCATTCGTAGTCGGAAAACTCGATGATCGTCACCGGCGCGGATGCGGGGCCACGGGAGGGACGCCCTCCGTCCCCAACTTCCACCACGGGCGGCTTCAAGGCGACGGTTGTCTTGTACTTTTTGCGCAGCTCCCCCAAAAACTGCTGGTGGCGTTCGGCCAGCTTTTGCTGCTTTAGGTATTGCACCAACTGCGGCCGAAGCTGCTCGAGCGACTGCCCTTCGAGATCCTCTTTGTTGTCATCGTAGAGCTTTTCAATCTCTTCCTGGCTCGGCTCGCCGACTTTCGCTTCGAGCTCCTGCTTGACCAGGGCATCCACAGAGATCCCGCGCGTCTTCGCCTCCAATTTGTACAGCTCGTCGGCCACCAGCTCTTCGAGCCCCTCCTGCAACACCTGGAAACGCTGATTGTCAAGCTGCACAAGCTTAGGCTTCACGTGTTTCTCCAGTTCGCTGCGCGTAATTTTGCGCTCACCCACGGTGGCGACGACCTCATCCGCACTCCTGGCCATCTGGGGCACAACGAACATCAATCCGCAAAGCACAAACATTATCCGTCTCATGAAGTTTCTCCTCTCCTGCCGGGAGCTACACAACGAGTGCACGAGCGTAGGAGCCGAGAACGTGGGGGTCAACCCTACGTCGGCTGCTCTCCTCGCGTTCGAGGGCCCGACCCCGCGATCGACGCCTTACCAAACGTACGGAAACAGACGATAGCGGACCCGCTCCGCGTAAGCCGCGTAACCTGACAGGTGTTGCCGAAGCAACTCGTCCTCCACAATGGTGCGCCGGAGGATGAGTGCGAACAGCAGGACACCAACGCCAGCGGCAAGCCAAGAATTGAGGGCAAGGCCAGCAAACACGAAAACGAGTAGCGATGCACCATAGGCTGGATGCCTTACCCAGCGATACGGGCCCTGCGCCACAACATAGTGTCCCCGTTCACTGTGGATCCGCACAGCCGAGGAAAAGAAGGGGTTGACCGCCTGGGCCCACACGATCACACCGAGGCCAAGGGCCATGAGGATGAAAGCTCCTCCACGAAACGTTGCCGGCACCGTATCGGTCCAATGCATCCGCCCCGCATCCAAGCCGGCAAGAATGTGCTGCACCAACCAGACGAACACCAGTACTTTCGCCGTCGCTCGATCCTCTCCTGCGGTGGCGGACCGAAGCCGTTCGTAGATCAAGCCTGCAGGTGCGGAGAGCACACCGAGCACGCTGGCCGTCGCCCACAGCGCAAGGTACGCCCAATGTTCCAGAAGATCGTTGCGGCCAGCGCTCGCAAACAACAGGAGCGCGAGGCAGCCGACGAACAGCGCCCCACCGATGAGGCCTACCGCCCGCTCCCAACCCGCGGCGCGCTGCGCGGGCGGTGCCAAGTCATTCACCGACAAAGCTGGTCTCCTTCCAACGGGGAGCGCGGGGCTTGTCCCCAACCGAAGCCACAGGGCGATCCCGAACCATGCGGCAAGCCCTTCGCCCCCTTCGCCACGCTGCGAAGTTCCGCGCCCCCGCTCTTGTCCCGATCCACGAATGGGCTATAGGCGTGGACCACCTGCCGATGATCGCTCGGCTGCTGCTCATCACTTTCTGTCTCCTACCACAGCTTGCTGGCTTGCGAATCTTGCCAGCCAAGCCGAATTCTCGTGCCGCAAAAGCACCGTCGCTCTCGGCTGTCACTCCCATCGAGCCGCTTTGGGGGCCACGCAGCTCCGACGCTCGCGAACTGCTCCCGCTCCCTCAAGAGCAATCGGGAAAGCTTCCAGCGAGTGCGCTTCCTCGAAGCGACCTCCGTCACAACGGCCGATTGAACCGGCTCCGTGGGGCTGATGCTCCTCCATGGCCGGCCAACTCGGTGCGGCGTCTCTTGCGCCAATGCTTGGCTCGTGCTGCGTCGGAAGAGCCTCCGGGCCAGCTCCTCACCGCACGTAGTTAGCAAAGGGCTCGGGCAGAGATCGTTCTGCCCGTCAACGGTCAACGACGCCCCAGGAGCGCGAGCGGCGACACGCACGCTGCTGTCGTTCCTGAGCATGTTCTTTGTCGAGAGGAGCTGTGCAATGTCCAAGCATTTGGATTTGTTACGGGAACAGGTCGAGGGCTCAGCGTTGCGGCTGAGTGCCGACGCGATTGGATTCGCCGTCGCCATCACGGATCGCGAATTCATCACCGCAAAGGCCGGCATGATTCGCCGGTGGAGCCGCGTGGAGCGGTTTCCTCTGGAGGAGCTCGTCGATTTGCGGGCTTTCCCCAACCCCAGCGCGAACCTTTTACAGTTACAGTTCTCTGGAGCATCCCGCAGCGAAGTCGTCACCATCATGTACCCGCCGGAGTCGGCTGCGGCGTTCGAACGACTGATCGCGATTCTTCGTGACTACATTACCGAGAACCAGAGAAGGGCCGAGAGCCATGACGAGAAAAGTTGAGCCGAACAAGGGATTGGGCAACGAGCCTCCTTCCGGTTCTATGCTCTTTCTCCGCGTCGTCCTGATCTTCATTCTTCTACCAGCGCTGCTGGTCCTTCTGGTCAAATTGTTCATCGCGACCTAATGGGCTCATCGCTGGCCTTTCTCCAACACTCACGCCGAACTCAGCCAAGGAGCGAACGCGTCACTGGCAACGAGTCTTCGGGCATTGGCGTGCAGCCAGCGTGCGCACTCCGCAAACGAGTCAGCTTGAAAGGCGCGGTGCGCTCGAGTCGCCCTCCACCCCGTTTTTCGCATTTCGGAACTGCGTCACAATCCGCGTGAGCCTCGGTCGCGCCGTTCATATTTCTTTGCACGCCTCCGAGGCGTCGAGAATCTTCAGCCGCAGCCCCACAGTCTACCCGTGACCGACTGCACAAGCCGAGCGCCACCGCCAGACCCGCGATGGCCAGGCTAGTTTCGGAGTGTGATCGCAAAACACCGGTGGCATGGCCTCTCCGGCCTTTTCGGCGGCGGGTTTGTTTGCAAAGCTGGCCGCGCATGGGCACGGACCAATCGAAAAAGAAGGCCACCCAAATCACCAGCGGCAGAGCGCGGCGCGTACTCAAGGTCGGCGAGCTCGCCACCTCCGTGGGGACGAGCTACCTATGGAACGCCATCCGCGCCCCGTTTCAGTCAGCGGGAGAACGGGAGAAGGCGCTGCTCGAAACGCACATCAAAAATGCCATGCGCATTGTCGAGCGCTCGCAAGAGCTCCGCGGTGCCTTCACGAAGCTCGTGCAGATGTTGTCGATGCGGGACGACATTCTCCCGGCAGAGGTCCTGAGCGTCCTATCGTCGGTCCAATCGCAAGTACCGCCGATGGACTACGAGCTCATCCGCGAGCAAATCCGGCGCGAGCTCGGTCAATATCCGGAGGAGCTGTTTGCCTGGTTCGATCCGGACGCATTTGCCGCCGCGTCGCTGGGCCAGGTCCATCACGCCCGCTTGCACTCCGGCGAAGACGTGGTGGTCAAAGTGCAATACCCGGGCGTGGAAGACACCGTGAAACAAGACCTGCAAAACATCAAAGCCCTGCTCAACGTCTTCACTCTGATCGCGCGCGACGTTATGCGGCAACGGGTAGACCCTTCCGACGTGTACCGCGAGCTCGAGGAGCGGCTGTACGAGGAGTTGGATTACCTCAACGAGGCTAGCAACATCGAGCGCTTCCAGAAAATGTTTGGGGACGACCCGGAAGTCGTCATCCCGCGAGTCTACCGGCAACTGACCTCGCGGCGGGTTTTGACCATGGAGTACGTCGAGGGCTACCCACTGGCCAGCGTACTTTCTCCCGGAGTCGATCAGGAACTCAAAGACTGGATCGCCAAGAAATACTTTCGGGTGGTGTGGCGGCAGATCTTCGAGTACGGCACCCTGCACACCGACCCTAACCCGGGAAATTACTTGGTCACCTTCCACCCGAAGTTGGTGATTCTCGACTTCGGCTCCATCCGGATTTTTCCCGACCATATTCGCCGCGCCTATCTAGAGCTCGCCGACGCCATGCTGCGCGACGACCGCGCGGCGATGGCGCGTTGTTTTGTGGCGCTCGATTTCCTCGATCCTGAGCAGGACCCGGTACCGATGGTGGAAATCATGAAAATCGTCTTCGAGCCCTTGCTCGTCGACCGCCCATACCATCCGCGCGACTACAATACGGTGGAGCGGGGCATTCAAATCGCCAAGATCGCCATTGAGCATAAGATTTTCAAAGACCCGGGACACCGCGTCTTTCTCGTACGCGCCTTGATGGGCCTCGACGCTTACCTCAAGCAAGCTGGCACCGTGACGAATTGGCACCGCGAGTTTCGCGCCTGCGTGGAGCAAGCCTTGAGAAAAGAAAAAAAGAAGGGGCGGTCAGTTGGGTCTTGAGCAAACAGCAGCCTTGCACCGCTTGGTCGCTTCGGCGTCAAAGCTGGCCTGGCAGCGAAAAGGATTTGCTCCTGAGAATTGGAGGAAGACCTGAAAGCGGAGATTTGCCAGGGCGAGGCATTCGGGTGCGTGCCAGCATCGACACTAAGTGCAGCGGAAAATTCGGATGCAGAGCCACGCAAGAGAACAAAAGCGAGGGGACGTCCGTGCGCGGGACCAGTTGGCCGTAAGCGAGCACCACGCGGCCGGCCTCCTGGCCGCGGTCGTGGGCCTTTCAAAATCAACCTGCTCAAACCGAGTAGTAGCGGCCGCGGAAATAGAGAAGCGGGCGTTTGTCGTCCACGCAGTGACCAGCAACCACGCGCCCAATAAAAATGGTGTGGTCTCCCGCATCGACCTCCTGCTCCACCTCGCTTTCCACGAACCCCAGCGCGCCAGCTAGTAACGGGGCGCCAGTGCGCCCAAAAGAAAACGTCACCCCCTGGAACTTGTCCCCGCCCGAAACAGCGAAGCGCCGCGATAGCTCCTCCTGCTCGGCGGCGAGAAAGTTGACCGCAAACACTCTTGAGGCAAGGAAGTGAGGGTGGCTTTCGGATTTCTTGTCCACACACACCAACACTAGGGGCGGATCCAACGAAACCGAGGTGAAGGCCGTGACCGTGAGCCCGTACGGCATCCCCGCCGGCGACCGTGTGGTTACCACCGTCACCCCAGCCGCAAAGCTGCCGAGCCAACGCCGGAACTCTTCGCGCGTTACTCCCATGGCGACCTCAAAAGGCTCGCAAGCCGAGCAACACCACAGCAAAGTACGCGGCAATGACCGCCGCACCTGCGTAGTCCTTCGCAAGCCGCTGGCCAAAGAGCAGGCAGAGAAGCGCCACTCCCGACATGGCCACACCCCAGCCCGCCACACGCAAGCCCGGTTGGCGAAAATCGAAGAGCAACAACCCAAGGCCACACAGCCCGCCCGCAATTAGTTCAATGACGGTGATGACCGTCAAAAGTTGCGGCACGAATGGGCTCAACGGGCTGTTCCGGAAATGTTCCGTGAGGTATTGCAAATTCCCGTCACGGTCCAGCACCTTGTCGAGGCCGGACTGCAAAAACGTTACCGCAAAAAACGCCGTCGCCAAAAATCGCACGATCATGTTCGCGTCCATCAGCCACACCTCCTATTATCCAAGCTCTGCTTGCTTATCCGAGAGCACGCGCTTGAAGCAATCGGCAACAATGCTGGCGGACAAGACCCTCCACGCAGATGGCGGTGATAGAAAACGCTGCTGAGAGTACTTTGACACAGAGAGGAGCAATGGCATGGAAAACTTCATCATCCCAAGCCACAAGACCCACGATGTGCTCAATCAGCCACCACCGTTCGAAGGGCACGACTTATTCGCCACCGACGGAGTCTTGCGGGAGGCACTGGTTCGCGAAGGGGCTAGTTGGGCCGAGGACAGTGTTGCCGAACTTGCTCGCACGCTCACCGGCGAGCCGCTCCGCTGGGCGGTGCTCGCGAACACCTATCCTCCGGTGCTGCGCAACTTCGATCGTTACGGGCACCGTATCGACGAGGTCGAGTACCACCCGGCGTACCATAACTTGATGGAACTTGCCGTCGCTCACGAACTTCATGCCCTCCCTTGGAGGGCTCGGCGCAGCGGCGCCCACGTTGCCCGCGCAGCCAAGTTCTTCTTGCAGTCGCAGGTAGAAGCTGGTCATGGCTGCCCGATCTCGATGACGTATTCGATCGTTCCTGCATTGCGACACCAGCCGGAACTTGCCGCGGAGTGGGAACCCAAGATTGTTTCGCGCGAATACGACCCGCGCTCGCTGCCTGCCCGCAACAAGCGCGGGGTGATTTGCGGAATGGCGATGACCGAGAAACAAGGCGGATCCGACGTACGCGCGAACACGACCCGAGCAGAACCGGTCGACTCCGGCGGCCCCGGCGCTGCCTACTGGATCACCGGGCACAAATGGTTTTGCTCCGCACCGATGAGCGATGCGTTCCTCATGCTCGCTTACACCGAGAAAGGGCTCTCCTGTTTCTTCGTCCCACGGTGGCGACCGGATGGGGTGCGCAACACCATTCTCATGCAGCGCCTCAAGGACAAACTCGGCAATCGATCTAATGCCTCGAGCGAGATCGAACTCGACCGCGCCTGGGGGCGCATGGTGGGAGAAGAGGGCCGCGGCGTGCGCACGATTATCGAGATGGTCAATCACACCCGCTTGGACTGCGTGATCGGCTCGGCGGCCGCAATGCGCCAAGCACTCGTGCAGGCCATTCACCACTGCCGCCACCGCTCGGCCTTTGGCAAGCGCCTGACGGAGCAACCGCTCATGCAAAACGTGCTCGCGGATCTCGCGTTGGAGAGCGAAGCGGCCACGCTCACAATGATGCGTCTCGCACGGGCCTATGACGAGGCTGACCGCAATCCCGCGCAAAAGCATTTTGCCCGCATCGCCACTGCAGTGGCGAAGTACTGGGTGTGCAAGCGTACGCCGATGATGGTTGCCGAGGCACTCGAGTGCCTCGGCGGGGCAGGCTACGTCGAGGAGGCGATCATGCCCCGCCTCTACCGCGAAGCACCCCTGAACGGCATTTGGGAAGGCTCGGGAAACGTGATCTGCCTCGACGTGCTGCGTGCCCTGAGCAAGGAGCCGGAAACGCTGCCCGCCTTCCTCGAGGAACTTTACTCGGCTCGCGGCGAACCAATTTTCGATCGTACCCTTGAGCGGCTCCAAGGGGAACTCGGGGACCACGACGGCATCCAGTACCGCGCTCGCCGGTTAGTGGAGCAGATGGCGCTGTTGTTACAGGCATCACTGCTCCTCCGTCACAGCCCGCCCACAGTTGCGCTGGCGTTTTGTCGGGCCCGCTTGCAAGGTGACAGCGGCCGCGCCTTTGGTACCTTACCGCAGGACGTCCAGGCCGAGGCAATCATCGAGCGAGCCTTGCCGACCTGATCGAACCATGCGGCGCGTTGTCAGTTCCTTTGTTCGCGAACCCACAGTGTGGTTTTTCCTCGTTGCTGGTGCGGGCCTCGCCCTGTGGCAGGCGGCGGCTCCGCAGCCCACTGCGCTTGTCATACGGACCGAGGACGTTGCTGCTTTGGAGCGATCGTTTACCGAACAGTGGGGTAGACCGCCGAGGGAGGGGGAGCGCCAAGCGCTGATCGAGGACTTCATCCGCGAGGAACTGCTTTGGCGAGAAGGCCGCCGGCTCGGTTTGGATCGCGGTGATCCGATCGTTCGCCGGCGGGTGGTGCAAAAAATGACGTTTATCCTCGAAGCGGCCGCGAGCGGGCGGCCGCCAGCGGAAGAAGACTTGCGCGCCTTTTTCGAGACGCATGCAGACCGCTACCGCTCGCCTGAACGAGTATCGTTCTTGCACGTTTTCTGGCCACGCCCGACACCTGCGGCTGACCACGACTCGGTTTCGAACGGCTCGCTGAACGGGCAATTGCAGAATTTGCTGCGGCGCCTTCAATCCGGGGAGGCACCGGAGCAAGTTTCGGCGCCGTTTTTACGTGGCCTGCGCTGGCGCGAGCGGCCGGTGGATGAAGTGGAACGCACCTTCGGCCCTGAGTTCCTCGCAGCGCTGCGCTCTCTCGCCCCCGGAACGTGGAGCACACCGGTTTCCTCTCTCCTCGGCTGGCATCTCGTCCGCGTCGACCAATGGATTCCTCCCGCTCTGCCTCCGTTCGAGGCTGTGCGGCACCGCGTCGAGCAAGACTGGATTGAGCACCAGCGAGCGCGTGCGCGGGAGGAGGGGTTACGAAAACTTCGCCAACAATACGCGGTGCGCATCGAGACCGGCCGCTAACGATCCCAGCGAACACCCCGGTGGCTCGCGGTAGACTCCTGAGCGGAACCCGCCCGAGTCAGAAGCCGTACGTCATCAAGACGACAATCCCGCCCTTCGTCGTTTCCTTGTACCGCACCTGCGTTTCGCCCGCAGGCGGCGGCCGATCCGGAGAAAACCCATCGCCGAGCACGCGGGTATTCGGATCAGCAAAGTAACCAACGCCAACTTGAAGCTGGTCTCTCGGTACTAAGGCATTGAGCCGCCAGCCCACCATCATGCCTGCGCCGACTGCGTCCACAAAGTCATCACCGAACTGCACCCCGAAAAACGGCCCGACCGCCAGCCTCGATCCCTCGCTCACCGCTTCCTGCCCGGGCGCCCCGTTGCTTTCCGCACCACCGCCGAGCTCGGCCGACGAGCGCTGCTCACCAGCCCGTGGTGCTTTGAGACTGCCGGAGAGAGGGAACAGGTAGTGCACTTCAGCCATCGCCCGCGGGACATTGGCCGAAGTGCGATCCACACGGACAACGCTCGTCCCGGTTTTCGGATCTTCGACAATGCGCGCTGTCTCGACGCGGTCCTTGCCCCCGATGTCCACATTGAAGGCAATGCCAAGCCCAGCGCCCCAACGGCGCGCTGCCCGCCGTCCCACTTTGGCCACTGCCCGCCCGCTCGACAACCGGGCGGCACGGTCGAGGTCTTCCGCGGCCTGGGTAAGCGCTTCGGCAGTGCGCACCAAGCGATCGAGCGAGTCTGCTAATGCAGCTCGCCGCCGCGCCAATGATTCCTCGAGCTGTCCTGCCCTGGTTTCTGTGAGTTGCGCCCGAGTGAGCTCTACGCGCACCTGCACCGCTTGCGTTTTCAGCAACGCCTCGCGCGCCGCCAAGGCAGCTTCGCGCAAGCGGGCGGCGTGCTCGGCAACGCGTTCCGACAGTCCGACCGTCCCCTCTCCCAATCCCGGCAAGGCACGTTGCAACCCCGCAGGAGTCTCCAAAAGCCCATCCATTGCTTCCAGTGCCTTACGCGTCAGCGCTCGGGCTTCGTCGACCACTGCGTTCCGCTCGCGGCGCGCTAGGTCCGCTCCGCGCCGCGCTGCCAAGTACTCCCGCCCACCGCGTGCACGGAGACCCTGAGCGGTGCGCTCCAACCAAACGGTGCGCCGCTCCGCACGCACCGCGTCGGCAATTTTTTGCGCGGCGCGCTCCGCCAGGCGGGCAGCGCGCTCCGCCGCCAAAGCTTGGCGCTGGGCGGCCAGCAGTTGTTCCGCGATCGGTACCACCGGCTGCGCAAATGCGTGGGGCGCCGCCAAAAAACCTGCGACCACACTGATCGCAAACAGCAGAGCGACCGACCGCTTGCGTCTACCCGACACCCACCACACCAAAAGCCAACTCCCGAACCGCGCCTCTTTTGGCATGCCCCCAAGCGCAAAGTCAAATGCAGCCTGCCCTCTTCTACCCAGTTGCATCACCCGCAGTTTGCGACCAGAGAGAAACATCATGCGCTGGTTCTGCCGGTTGGCTCTGCACGTCGGGCCGCTCAGCCGCCTCCTCCGACTGTTTCAGCGTGCCGCCGGCCTAGGCTTTACCTTGGCGATTGTTGGCCTCCTCCGAATGTCGCCAGCGGAAGCGCATCCGCTCGAGCCGACAATCGTCGAGCTCCGGCAGCTCGACCCGCGCAACTGGGAGGCAGCATCGTGGAAATTTTCTGGAGCGGCGCCAGCGGCGCTCGCGCTTCAACTCCCCGCGAATTGTACGCCCGGAGAAATCCGGATTGCCCCATCGGCATCGTTCGTGTGCGACTCCGACGCCCTCGCAAACCAAACCATTGGGGTTACAGGCGACGGGAGCCTCGAGAGGGATGTTTGGCTGCGCATCCGCTTTCTCGACGGGATTGAAGTGGCGGGGAGTGCGGACCCGGAGACGGGCCACTTTCTTGTGATCCGGCCTGATCTGTTGCCGCTCGTCTCGGTGTTGCGCACCTACTTTGCCCGCGGCGTTGAACACGTCGTAACCGGAGCGGATCACCTCCTGTTCCTCCTTGGGCTGGTGTGGCTGTGCTCTGGCCTACGCCAACTAGTCGCCACGGTCACCATGTTCACGCTCGGACACACGGTTGCCCTCGTGCTTGCGGCTGGGCAGTGGTGGCACCTACAACAAAGCGCCGTCGAGGTCCTGATTGGTGGAAGCATTGTGCTGGTTGCCCGCGAACTCTGGCGCCACCGACTTGCGTCCTCCGCCAGTGCCGCTTGGTATTTCGGCTTCCCTTTCGGGCTGCTGCACGGAGCGGGTTTTGCAAGCGCGCTCGAAGATCTCGGCGTCAAGCTGCTGCCCGCAATTGCCGCGTTCAACATCGGGGTCGAGTGCGGGCAGCTCCTGTGGGTCGCGTCACTCACCGTCGTCGTCTTACTAATCCGGCAGCGCCCACGGATGCACGTGTTCGCTGCAAGGAGCACTGCCGCCGCCGTAGGTCTTGCGGGCGCGTGGATTACGTTGGAACGAGTGCTCTTTCTGCTGAGCCCACCGGTAGATTGGCCTTGATTTGTTTCGCACTTCGAGAGTAGGCGAAGGCAAACGGTGGAGGAGAGCGATGCAGGCTTCGTTTGCGCGGTGGTTGGTCGCGGCACAACTTCTGAGCGCTGGGTTTGCCGTTGCGACGGCGACTCGCAGCGAGGCGCGTTGCGTCGGCGACTGTGACAACTCAGGCGTCATTACAGTCAACGAAGTCGTGCGCATGGTCAACGTTGCTCTCGGCCATCAGCCGACGAGCGCCTGCCCCGCCGGGGACCGCGATGGGGATGGCTCGATCACGGTGGATGAAATCGTGGCCGCAGTCGACGCGTTGCTGACCGGCTGCCCCTCCGCCGAGACACCCACGCCGCCGGCACCCACCCCCACCCCGTCGGCTCCCGTTCCCCAGTGCAGCGGTTACACGGAGGAACGGCAGGTGTTTTTCGGGGATTTACACGTCCACACGGCCAACTCTTTCGACGCCTATACGTGGGACGTGCGCACCTCTCCTGCCGATGCCTATCGATTTGCCCGCGGAACACCGATCGCGCTTCCACCGTTGGATGCGAATGGTCAGGGCACGCGCCTGGCACGCATCGACCGGCCGTTGGACTTTGCTGCCGTGACGGACCACTCCGAGTTCCTCGGCGAGGTCTCCTTGTGCTCCACTCCAGGATCGCCAGCGTACGAAACGCTGACCTGTCAGAACTTTCGCCGCGGCTTCGCTGAGTCGCAGTTGGACTTCGGGGCACGTCTCTCCGTACGGCGGCCGCAGCGGGCAGCCGACGTTTGTGGCACGGACTTGCAGCGTTGCATCCAAACAGCCGGCGATGTTTGGGAGCGAATCCGTGGTGCTGCCGCGCAGGCGTACGAGCCTTGTCGCTTCACGACCTTCATCGCCTACGAATACACCAACGCCCTTGCGGGCAGCACGTTGCACCGCAACGTGGTGTTCGCCAACGATCGGGTGCCACCGCCTGTCAGTGTGTTCGAGCAAAGCACCCCACAAGGGCTCTGGCGCGAACTCGAGCGGGTATGCAAGCAGCAGATCCCAGGGTGCGATGTCATTGCCATCCCCCATAACTCCAACGAAAGCACCGGGCGCATGTTTACCGTCGAGTATCCGGGGACTTCGTCTTTCGACCAACAGCGCGAACAGGCAGCGTTGCGCGCCCGCATGGAGCCGTTGGTGGAAATCTTCCAGCACAAGGGCTCGAGCGAGTGCTTTGCCGGTTTGCCGAGTGTGCTCGGCGTGCCGGACGAAGCTTGTAATTTCGAACCAAGACGGCGCGACAACAATTTAGAAGACTGCGGCGAAGGCGTGGGGCAGCTCGGCGCCACCGGGCGCGGCTGCATTTCGAAGCGCGACTACGTGCGCAACGTGCTGGGAATGGGCCTGCAAGAGTTCTTGCGTCTCGGTGTGAACCCGTTTGCCTTTGGCTTCATCGGTAGCACGGACACTCACAATGGAACGCCGGGTCGAGTGGCCGAGTACGAATTTCAGGGACATCGCGGTTCCGCCGAAGCAACGCCTTCCGGTTTGATGGGCTTCGATGAACTCGGGGATACTCCCATCCTGTTCAACCCGGGCGGACTGGCGGCGGTGTGGGCCGAAGAAAACACACGCGAAGCCATTTTCGCGGCGTTGAAGCGGAAGGAAACATTTGCCACAAGCGGCTCTCGGATCGTGGTTCGCCTGTTCGCGGGTTGGAGTCTACCAGACAACTGGTGCGATCGTGCCGACCGCATCGCAGTCGGGTACGCACAGGGGGTGCCCATGGGCGGTGATTTGCGCGCGCTACCTGCACCCGCGGGCCCGCCCAAACTCGCGATTGCCGCGGAGTACGACCCAGGCACTCCCGAGCATCCTGGCACGCTCCTGCAGCGCATCCAGGTGATCAAAGGATGGATTGCGAACGGCGCACCGCAGTTGCGAATTTACGACGTTGCCGGGAGTGCAGATACGGGCGCGACCGTGGACTTGCGCACCTGCGCCACATCCGGACCAGGTTTCCAAAGCTTGTGCAGCGTATGGACCGACCCGGATTTCGATCCCGCGAGTCCGGCGTTTTACTACGTGCGCGTTCTCGAGAATCCTTCTTGCCGCTGGCACGTTTACGCGTGCAATCAGTTGCCGCCTGACCAGCGTCCGCCCGCGTGTACCGACCCCTCGGTGCCGCAAACGATTCAAGAGCGGGCGTGGACATCACCCATTTGGTACCTTCCTTAACCGAGCGCGGCTGATGTCACCCGGGCGGCACTATCCTTCGCGTAGGCGATGTGGGGTCGGCCAAGTTGAAGCCGGCCCCACGATCCGTTCGGGTTAGCGCAATTGGATAGCAGAATTGCTGATTACGGGTGTGTCGCGTTCTTTGGTTTTTGCGGCAATGACGATTTTGCCATCCTCTTTCCACATCGAGGTGACGATGGTCTCCCCCGGGTACACCACACCCGAGAAGCGAGCCGCGTACGATGCCACTTTATCCACCGCACCATCGAGCAGCGTATCCACCACCGCCTTACATACGATTCCAAACGAGCAGAGCCCGTGTAGGATGGGCTTCTCAAAGCCGGCAAGCTTGGCGAACTCCGGGTCGCAGTGGAGCGGGTTTTTATCCCCGGAGAGCCGATAGAGCAGCGCCTGGTGGGGCATCGTGGGCGACTCGGTCACAGCGTCGGGCTGACGGCTTGGCATCTCGTGCTGAGCTTTGGGCCCAGGGTCGCCACCAAAGCCGCCCTCGCCGCGGGCAAAAATCGTAAACCGGTTGGTGAACAGCGGCGCCCCGCCCTTTTCTTTCGTGTTCACTTCCAACACAATGAGCGCTGCCTTGCCCTTGTCGTAAATGCCGGCCACGCGGGCCGTGTTTTCGATTTCGGCCGATACTGGCAGCGGCCGATGGAGCACAATCTCCTGTTCGCCGTGGAGCACCATTGCGAGATTGATGCTGATGCCGGGGATGTTGTTCATCCCGCCGAGCGCGCCAAACACCGGAATCACCGCAAAGCTGGGCAGAACCTTGAGATAGCGCTCGTAAGTGTATTCGAGCTCCTTCGCGTCTGTGGGTTTGTTCATCCCAGCCCCGATCCCCAAGTGGTAAAGGATCACTTGGTCTGGATTCCACGCGCCCGTCGTGGCGGGGAGCTGCGCCCCCATTGCTTTTTGCACGTCAATCGGCATGGCTTCTCCTCCTTTCTGATTCTCGGCAGAGTGTTGCCACCGAGGCAGATGCTCTGGCGTTGCCACGCTGCCCTTGTTTGCGCAAGGGTAGGTGCGCCAGGAAGATGACCGATGCCAACCGACAACGCGAACCCGACGCTCGCCAGCCACAGTCGTGGAGGCGCCGCTACCGCTTTGTGGACTGTGCGGCCGCAAAGGCCCCGGGTTTCCGGAATCACCTGTTGCCTGTGGAGCAAGTGGGGGAATTCGTGTCTCGGTTTGGACCGGACGAATGCTTCGCCACAATCTTCTTCTTTTCAGAAGAAGCC
The DNA here is from genome assembly GCA_026415395.1 of Candidatus Binatia bacterium. Lineage (NCBI taxonomy): Bacteria > Candidatus Binatota > Binatia (SeqCode) > Binatia bacterium. The sequence continues at coordinate 129,078 of JAOAHD010000010.1, forward strand.
CTGCTCTACCTCGCCGAGCACCGCGTCGACGGTCATCCCTCCATCGCCGGCTTCGATGGCAAGGTATGGGCCTCGTTTCTCCCAATCGATGTCGACGCCGAAGCTTCCTTGGCCGGGCTCGGCGAGGCCCTTCGGCTGACACAGCACACCTACGCCTTCCTCCGGAAGTCATGGCAAATTCCGGACACAGCGATGCATGTCTACTTCAGCGGCCACAAGGGCTTCCACCTGCTGGTAGACACCCGCGTGTTCGGCCGCGTTGCGCCGGCCACGGATCTGCACCGAGTCTTCTCGCTGTTCCGCCTCCGCCTTTGGCAAGCGTTGCGCGCTCCCGCGACCGCAGCCCGCTTCGATCTCGCGATCGGCGACAAAGTGCGTTTGCTGCGGCTTGCCAACACGCGCCACAATCGAAGTGAACTCTACAAGATTCCTCTTTCTCCTGAAGAGCTGTTCACACTTTCACCACCGGACATTGTGCAGCTGGCTCGCGCACCACGTGCTCTCAGCCGAACACAATGCCAGGGGCTGCTTCCGCTCGAGCCGGTGCACTCGGTTGTATCGGCGCAACAGGTGTTCGCACAGGCCCGGCGCATGGTGCGCCGCGGCCGCGTGCACCCCTATCGCTTTCCGGCACCCCCCGCGGATGTCGAAACAGCCTTGTGCCCAGCACGGCAACTCATGCTCGAGCAGGACATCCCCGAAGGCTTTCGGAACAATGTAGCTATTCGGCTTGCTTCTGCCTTGCGGCGCGCGGGCTACAGCGAGCTTCATACCAGGAACATCCTGCGCGCTTGGAATCAGCGACTCACCCGCCCGCTAAAAGAGCGCGAACTGCAAAGCGTGATTCGCTCGGCGTACGCCCGCCCGTTCCCCTACGCCTACGGCTGTCACGACGAAGTGATGCGCCGTTTCTGTCCGTTCCGCGATCACCTGTTGGCGTGCGACCTCTACCGGCAGCAGCACCCGCAACGGCACGCGGAATAACCCACGGGTCCTCGGGCAGACTGAGGGTTGCTCGCCTCGAATCGCAAGCTCGCAGGCTGCTCACGCCCAAAGCCTGCGGGTTTGCGGGGCTTGTCGCCACGCTCAGCACGATCCATGATGGGGCCTCATGCCCGAGTTCAGATACGAGTCGACGATCCCGGTTGACGCCTCCATTGCCTATGCATGGCACGCGCGCCCCGGTGCCTTCGAACGCCTCACCCCACCTTGGATTCGTGTGGACGTGGAGCGACGCAGCGGAACCCTTGAACAAGGCGACGTCTTCCTAGTGTTCCACGCGGGTCCACTTCGGCTGCGCTGGCATGCTCGTCATCTCGACGGCAAGCCCGGAGTGGAGTTTCGCGATCGCATGCTTAGCGGTCCGTTTGCCGCGTGGGATCACATGCATCGCTTCGTATCCTTAGGGAAAGAGCAGTTTCGAATGGAGGACGAGGTGCACTATCGGATCCTGCGGCGCCCGGAGTTTCTCGATCCGTTGCTCGACGCTGCCGTGGTGCGCAGCGAGCTCAAGCGAACTTTTGCCTACCGCCACCGGGTACTCGCTCATGACTTGAGCTGGCACCGCGAGCTTTCCGCGAAACCGCTGCGGTTCCTTGTAACCGGCGCCAGTGGCCTAATCGGCTCCACGCTCTGCCCATTTCTCAGCGCTGGCGGACACACGGTCATCACCGCGGTGCGCGGGCGGCCACGCTCGGAATCGCAGGTCCGCTGGAATCCATCCACCGGAGAGATTGCCCCGCCATCGAGCGGCTCCGTCGATGTGGTCGTGCACCTTGCCGGTGCCAACGTCGGCGAAGGTCGGTGGACGCCGGAGCGCAAGACGGAGATCCGTAATAGTCGAGTCGCGGCCACCGCCAAGTTGGCGGAGCAACTGGCACGGTGGAAAAAGCGTCCGCAGGTGCTCATTGCTGCCTCCGCCATTGGGTTTTATGGGAACCGTGGCGACGCCTGGATGGAAGAAACCAGCTCTCCCGGAGAGGGGTTCCTCGCCTCCGTTTGCCAAGAATGGGAGGCTGCCGTTCAACCAGCCGAACAAGCGGGCATTCGGGTGGTACGCTTGCGGATTGGCGTGGTTCTGAGTCCACGCGGCGGCGCGCTCAAACGACTCCTCTGGCCCTTTTGGCTCGGGTTCGGCGGCCCGACCGGAAGCGGCGATCAGTTCATGAGTTGGATCACGCCCGACGACCTCGCGGCGGCGATTCTGTTTTGCGCCCACAACCAAGAGTTAGAAGGACCGGTAAACGCAGTGGCCCCGAACCCAGTTACCAACCGAGCGTTTGCTGGTGCACTCGGCCGCGCCCTTCGCCGCCCAGCGCTCGTCCCCTTCCCCGCTGCGGCCGTACGCCTCGTATTCGGTGAAATGGGTGAGGAGCTCATTCTCTCCAGCACCCGCGTCCGCCCCGCCCGGCTACTCCAGGCGGGGTTTCGCTTCCGTTACGACACGATCGATCAAGCCCTGAGTCACGTTCTCGGCGCTCGAAATGCAGGGAGAGTTTCCAACGGCAAGTAACGTTCTTCGCCCAATCTCCAGCCGAGCGAGGTCATGGCAAAGCTCTTTTCCAAAGCAATCGAGAGGTGTATGTTCGATGCCGGTCGAGAGAGCGGTGCTGAATGTGAAGTGCGCCGATCGGCAATCACTCGGGCGGAAACGGCGGCATGTTCCGGCGGTGCCTTTTCTGCTCGCTTTGGTTGCAGCTTTGGCATTCAAGGGAGGACAGGCCATGGCACTCAAAATCGAGTCGCCAGCATTTTCGCACAATGGCGCGATTCCCGCGAAGTACACTTGCGACGGCGACGACATATCGCCGCCGCTGCGCTGGTCTGACGTACCTCAAGGGGCGAAGAGTCTGGTGCTGATCGTCGACGACCCCGATGCTCCCGACCCGGCGGCGCCACGCATGACGTGGGTTCACTGGGTACTTTACAACTTGCCTCCCGACGCAACCGCCTTGCCCGAGGGAGTCAGTCGGCAACAGCTTCCGCCTGGCACCAAAGAGGGGCTCAACGATTGGAAGCGCACGGGCTACGGGGGGCCCTGCCCGCCTATCGGACGCCATCGTTACTTTTTCAAGCTGTACGCTCTCGACACAACGCTTCCCGACCTCGGTCCGGCTACAAAAGCGCAGGTCGAGCAAGCAATAAAAGGCCACGTACTCGAGCACGCCGAGCTCGTGGGTACGTACCAAAAAGCTCGGCGCTAGCCGCGAGCTGCGCCGCCGGGCCTTGTCTGCGCCGCCGATTGCGGCGCCTCCCCGCTTGGCGGCACGAGGTACGGATAGGCGCAGATCAACGCAGCGAGCAACGCGAGTCCGACCAACGTAGGTACGCAGGCCATCTCCAGGCGTGCTGCCAGGTTGCGCCCCAGAATTCCGGGTGACAACAAATTCGTCACTGCGCTCGCGATCAGGCCGGTTGCGGCTGCGCGACCGAGCACGCTCGAAGGTGCGGCGTTCCACCAAGCCGCGAACAACAGCATGTTCGGCAACAAGGAAACAGCGAGATACGCCTTCCACGTCACCGGCGAGAACAGCGCCGTGCCAACAAACACCAAGCTCCACTCGCACAACGATTGCCAACTTGTGGGTGCTGTACGGCAGGCTCGCCACCACAACGCGCCAGCAAACACGAGGAGCGTGCCTGCTACCGCCACTGGCACCCAAGGAGAGCCAGAGGAAGGGATGTCGTGGGCGCCCGGGGTCACCAATGGAACCATGCCGTGGCCGAGCCAGCGGTCCCACATCGCCCACACCGATTGATTCAACCGGCCAACGCCCCATCCAGATTCCACCCGCTCCCGCCAACCAGCGAAGTAATCCCAGAACCGTGACCAACCCCAGATTAGCATCGGGCTAAGCGAGAGCGCCACGAACGTGCCTGCGGTACTGAAGAACACCTTCCAACGCCGTCGCCACGCGAAGTATCCGAGAAACGTCAGCGGGAGGAGTTTGATGGCGGCCGCCAAACCGATGAGGGAGCCGCCCCACAGCCATCGGCCCTCGGCCTGCATCTTGAGCCCACTCAACACGAGGGCGAACAAGAGGATGTTGATTTGCACGTGGTCGAAGTTGCTACTCACGTACCGTTCGCTCAGCAACAATGGCACCAGCACCCACGGGCTGCTGATCGAGAGCCCCCATGGGTCGCGCCAGGTCATGCGCCTCCCGTAAACGAGCTCCGCGCTCATCGCCGCCACCCACCAAAGTGCGGTAAAGTTCAACACGAACCACACACAGCGAGCCAGGTACGCGGTTGGCCGGGCAAGCACAGCCAGCGGCACACAAAGTACGCTGAAAAACGGCGGCCAGGTGTTGTTCACTCCAGTCGAGCGGTAGGGATCTTGTCCGGCGAGCACGAGCTCGCCGGCGCGAAGGTAACCCGCGAAATCGCCCTCGTGGTGGATACGCACGATAAAGACGGCGAGCACATAGACAACGATGGCGCGGCGAACCCACACCTGAGCCGCAGCGGACTCCGCCACTTTGGCGCACCAGCGGCGAACTATGGACGGAGGTTCCTCACCATGTTGCCGGGTCACGAGCGCCTGCTCCCTGCTGTTCATCCGCCGCGCTCGCGTTCCGCAGCCAGTAGCGCTGCGCCAATCACACCCGCCGAGTCACCCAGTTCGTGCCGGAGAATGGGCGTGGCGAAGTCCCGCCCGAAAACGTGGCGCGCCACCGCCTCGCGGCCCAGAGTGTAAAGCTCCTCGATGTTCGACACGCCGCCACCCAGCACAATGCAACTTGGGTCTAAGATATTGATGACATTAGCGAGAGCTCGGCCAAAATTCTCGAAGAACCTTGCCAACACGCGCCGCGCCGCAGCCTCTCCGCTGCGCGCCGCTCTCACCACGTCGGGCAGTGGAGCCCGAACGCCTCGTTCCTTTAGCGCCTCGGCTTCCACGGCCGGCCCCGAGAGCAAGGTTTCCACGCAGCCGCGCTGCCCGCAGTAACATTCTGGCCCGTGCAGGGCGATGCGATGGTGGCCCCACTCACCAGCAAGGCGCTGCGCTCCCGACCAAATCTGCCCACGCCACACGATCCCCCCACCCACGCCGGTGCCCAAAATCACGCCAAAAACGAACTCGTAGCCACGCCCCGCACCGCACAGGGCTTCGGCCCAAGCAAACAAATTCGCATCGTTTTCCAGCAGGACCGTGGTTCCGAGCGCACGCTGCAAGTCTTCCAACAGGGGCTGGTCGTTCAAACACGTCGTGTTGCAATTCTTCATCCGGCCATCGCTCACCGACACGGCACCCGGAGTGCCGATGCCGACGAACGGCGGGATACGTCCGGCAACCTCGCAGCAGGCGCGAAACATCTCAGCAACCCGGGCAACGATGGCGGAGTAGCCAGCATCGCGGTTGGTGGGAAGCCGCTCGCGGAAACGCACACGCCGCTGCTCGTCGAGCACCGCTCCCTCGATCTTGGTACCGCCCAAATCGATCCCGATGAACATCGATGCCTACACCTGGCGGGCGCGCAACACTAGACACCACACACGCCCGCCATGCACCACCGCCGCCTCTTCTAAGCACGACGATTGCTCAAAACCAATCCCTTCCTCCCCCATTGTGGCGGCGAAGCATTTGCACCAACCGCACACAAGCAGAGCTGCAAGCTCGTCATGGACCATGTCCGAGCGGAAGTACAAAACGCGGCGACGCTCGCCCATGCGGAAAGCGCGGATGAAATTCGGCGGAGAGGTCGAGGCGCTGCCCGGACAGCGTGAGAACGAACAACTTCGCCTTGATCGTTGGCAATCCGCGCGGCATGCTCCCTCGTCGCAGGAGGCAAGCGATGCAGATCTCGATAGCACGCCCCCCAGCTTTCGGGCCCACCAGCTTAGGTTCTCCTGCGGCGAGCGGGAATTGACAGCAACAGTACGCTGTTCACTCGCGAACAGCGCATTCCTCCATGGGCTGTTACTCGAAGGACAGAGCATAGTCGAACACGAGGCGGAAGTTCTTGGTCAGCAGATCATTGGCCACCGCTTGCAGTTGCCGATTGGCCTACACTCCTCCCGTCGCTTCCTTGTCTGAAAACCTCCCCCCCCACTCAGCGAGAGCGTTACCATGTTGGCGGTAAGCCATTCGTCCTTGTTTGCTTCTCTCACCCTAAACGTTACCGCCAGGATCGCTTCTGGCCCGGGTGCCGGAATAATGAGCACATAATTTTCTGGCGAGGCCTGGCTTAAACCACCGATCTTGGAAGCGCTGAAGAACAATCCCCGCGCCCCCGAGTATCGAGAACGCAGGATCTCGACGGTCTCATCGAGCTTGGATCCGAGGAAGTTGTGCACGTCCACCGCCCCGCCCGAAGCCTTGTCGGCACCTACGTGCCGTGAAAGCGCCGTACCTGTGAGCAATGATGTAAGCAGTACAGCGATAACGAAATGCAAACCAGCAGGATTACACGCCATGAGATGGATGCCTGACGCTCGGATTCCGCCAAATGTGAATATACTGCGGCGGTGCAAGCGGATTCGCGAACGGACCGTGGATTCCTTGAAGACACAGCGTTGGCCCCCCCACCATGGAGGCTTCGGGCCGGGATACGGTCTAAGGTTGAAGTTCGTTGCGCCGTGGGTGGGATCTATGCCGTGTTCGCGCAAGGCAAGTACTCGGGCCACGACTGAGCGAATCGACGTGAGCGTCCGCTATTCAGCTGGGCATGCATTCGATGGCAAGGACGACGACCCCGTACGTGCACACTTTGGCCGTAGACGTTCCCAGGTTTCGTCGGCATTCATGATCGTGCTCGCCATATCAGCACGCGCGGCATCGATTCCTCGTCCCGACAATGAGCGCCTTTCTTTGAAGCCGATGTTGACCAACTGCCGATCGTTAAGCGGACTTGCCTCAACCGTTTCCAGCTCCGAGTGAGCCCAGCACGTTTCGTCCGAGATGCCCTCCTCCCCTTGCCCTGCGGCTGGCTGACCCATGCGCGAGCGCCTGGAGAACGACGCGTACGCACTGGTGGCCAGTTGTAGCGCGCTGGCGGCGGGGGTGGGTCAAGTGGGAAGTTCGGACGGCAGCCATTGATGCTACTCTCCCGCGGCGATGCGGACTGGAGGCAACGCGCGCGTGGTGTTGGACTGGCGTGACGACGCAGCGGCCGCATGCGCGAGCACGAGGCAACACCGCGAGCCCGCGGCACGCGCTGCTGCGACCGTGCCCGTGAGGATTCTCGCCCAGTCACCGTCCAGCACCCACGGCGTCGCTCTATGCCCGGAGCTGGATTGGTTGTCCATCGCTAAACCGCGCGGGGGCCCTGCTGGACCCGACCGCAGCGTTACCACTCCCCATCTGCACCACGGGTTCGCATGTCCGCCGCTCACATGCCCCTACTCGTTGGCGTGTGGTTCCTCGACCACCTCCACGGACGGGCCGGGGGCTTTGCAACGGATGTGTGCGGGCGGTGTAAATAAGGTGTGGGAGGCACGGCGCGAGGCGGCAGGGAACCTAACTGAGCTGTGTAGCGCCGCGGCTGGGGGCGTCGTCCGGGATGAACACACAGCACACTGAGCTGTCGTTCAGGACTCCCGGAGCGACGCAGGTGTTCGCTTGCGCTACTCTCAGGGATTTTGGGGGCCTTCTCGCGCTGCCTTCCGACGCAACGAGGCCTCCCACCTGGAGGCGACCCTAGCGGCTGTGGCGCGCAAACCCTCTCAAGGCCATGCCGAAGCGGACTGGTGGCCCTTCGGGCCGAGGGCAACCGCAGGGCGTACACGTACGAGTGCCAGAGCGGCCCTGTAGCGCCCTTTGCGCCACAACGACTCTCGGGCGGCGGCCGAGCGCCCGCCGACGCGACCGCTATCGGTAACCCGACCGCACCAGTGGTCCCAGGCGAGTTGCCACCTTCTTTGCGGCGGCTGCCTACGCTTTTGTCTCGCTCCGCGAGCTCCGAGCTCGAGATGGGAGGCCGAGGTGTTGCCGTGCTGCCTCGAGCTGTGTGGGTAAAAATTCAGGCGGCCACGGACCCGGGTACGGCTTGTGTTGCTTAAGAACTTGGCGGGCAACCGTCAGTTTGTGCACTTCCGTCGGCCCATCGGCAATGCCCATCACCGGCACCGCAACCCACCAACGCATCAACGGCAGCTCGTTCGAGCACCCGAGCGCACCGTGGAGCTGCACCGCTCTACGGATGACGTCGTGCAAGACCTCAGCCATCTGAATTTTTGCCGCAGCAATGTACAGCCGAGCCTGCTCGCGGTGGCCTTGATCGATGTGCCAGGCGGCGTATAGGACGAGTAGCCGAAACTGTTCGAGTTGCACGAACGAATCGGCAATCATTTGTTGCACCAACTGCTTGCTGGCCAGCGGCTCTCCCTGTACCTGGCGGCTAAGGGCCCGCTCGCACATCATTTGGAGCGCCTTTTTAGCCATGGCCACAGTGCGCATGGCGTGATGAATACGCCCGCCGCCCAGCCGCGTCTGGGCAATGGCGAAGCCCTCTCCTTCCGGCCCCAGCAAGTGGTCGGCAGGTACCCGACAGTCTTCGAAGTGAATGAGACAATGGTGACCGGCGCCGAGGGTTTCGGTCCCTAGTCCGATGCGACGCACAATGTTCAACCCGGGGGTGTCGCGCGGTACCAAAAACATGGAGGCGCCGCGGTGCACGGGCACGTCCGGATTAGTGATCGCCATCACGATCAAGAACTCCGCAAGGTCGGCGTGCGAGGCAAAGTACTTCTCGCCACTCAGGACCCAGTGGTCGCCGTCACGGAACGCCCGGCAACGAAAGCCTCTCGGATCGCTTCCGCCCTGGGGTTCCGTCATGGCGAAACAGGATACGATGTCGCCCGCCAGTAGCGGTTCCAAGTAGCGGCGCTTTTGCGCCTCGGTGCCGTAGGCCGCCAAGATTTCCGCGTTGCCCGAATCCGGCGCTTGGCAACCAAAAATGGTCGGTGCCCACTGCGAGCGCCCGAGGATTTCGTTCATCAGCGCAAGCTTTACCTGCCCGTAACCCGGTCCACCAAGTTCCGGCCCCAAGTGGCACGCCCACAGCCCTTGGCGTTTGACCTCCTCTTTCATTGGCTGCGTCAGCGCTCGCAACGTGGGATCCCGCCGGTCGTAGGGGGCGGCCGGGTCGGGAAACGCTACATCGAGCGGCTCCACGCGCTCGCGCACAAAGGCATCCATCCAATCCAACTTCTGCTGGAATTCCGGCTCCGTGCAAAAGTCCCAAGCCATGGGCGAAGACCTCCTCGGCTGGGGCGTTCCTCAGGGGCCACGGAAAGTCAATGCAGGCGAAGCCTGAGGAGTGTTTCCCAAACGTTGGCGCTTCGTTAGAAGGTCACGCCACGGAGGTGACGACCGTGACATACGAACCAGGGGAAGACATCTACGGCAGCCCAGAGCATCGCGCGTTCCGGGAGACCGTGCGCCGCTTCGTACAAACGGAACTCGTCCCCCGCGCCCGCGAATTCGACAAGATGGGGCGGATTGACAAGTCCCTCTACCGCAAAATGGGCGAGTTGGGTTTTCTCGGAATCCGCTACGATCCGCGCTACGGTGGGCTCGGCCTCGACTATTCTTACCAGGCCATCTTTCTCGAAGAGATCGCTCTGTGCGACAACGCTGGGGTAGCCATGGGCATCTCGGTGCAAACGGACATGGCCACCCCGGCACTGCACCGCTTTGGCAGCGAAGAACTCAAGCAAAAGTACCTCGTGCCGGCGATCCGCGGAGAGATGGTGGCCGCCATCGCGGTTACGGAACCAGGCGCGGGTTCCGACGTTGCGCGCATCCAAACCCGTGCGGTGCGTGACGGCGATTATTGGGTCATCAATGGCTCCAAGATGTACATCACCAACGCCGCCACGGCCGATTGGCTCTGCGTGCTTGCCGTGACCGACCCGGAAGCCAAATACAACGGCTTTACCCAAATTATCGTGCCCACGGATACGCCCGGCTTTAGCTACAAGCTGCTCGACAAGATCGGGAACATCGGCTCGGATACAGGCCTGCTCTTCTTCGACGACGTGCGGGTTCCGATCACGAACACCATTGGCGACCCGCAGCGCGGGTTCCAGCAACAGATGATGCAATTTCAGGACGAGCGCATGGTCCCTGTGGTCATGGCGCCGGTGCAAGCGAAGCAGTTGTGGGAGATCACCCTACAGCATTGCCAGGAACGCGTGGTGTTCGGAAAGCCGCTCGCCAAGCATCAAGTGAACCAGCACAAATTTGTCGACATGCTTATCCAAATCACCGCCGCGCAGGAGTTTTCGCACCGCTGCATTCGCCTCATGATGCGCGGCGTCGATGCCACGCGCGACATCTCCATGGCGAAGGTGTTCAACAGCAACATGCTGCAGTACGTGGCCACCACCTGCGTGCAGCTTTTCGGAGGCGCGGGATATTGTTGGGAAAACCCTGCGGCGCGGGCGTTCGTGGACTCTCGCTTGCTCACGATCGGTGGTGGGGCCGACGAGGTCATGAAACAAATCGTGGCCAAAATGCTGCAAATCTGAGTCCGAGTGCCATGCCAGTGCTGTCGACGCGGATCGACCCAAAGTCCGCCACCTTTCGCGCTAATTACGAGGCGATGCTGGAGCAGGTTCGCTACCTGCAAGAGCAGCTTGCGCTCGCTCGTGCGGGTGGCGGTGACAAGTACGTTGCCCGCCATCGGGAACGGGGCAAGCTCCTGCCGCGCGAGCGCATCGAGTTGCTGCTCGATCCTGACGCTCCGTTTCTCGAGCTTTCGCCGCTGGCCGCGTGGGGCACGGAATATACCGTGGGCGGCGGCGTCGTCACGGGCGTCGGGGTCGTGCAGGGAGTCGAGTGCGTGATTGTCGCAAACGACCCCACCGTGAAGGGTGGCGCGGTGAACCCGTACGGCCTGGAGAAGAGTTTGCGGGCTTTAGAAATCTCGGCGAAGAACCGCCTGCCCTTGATTCACCTCACCGAGTCCGCTGGGGCTGACTTGCCCGTGCAGTCAAAGATTTTCGTGCCCGGCGGAAAAACCTTCCGAGAAATCACCCGCCGTTCGGCAGAGCGCGTGCCGACCATTTGCATTGTGTTCGGTAGTTCCACTGCGGGTGGAGCTTATGTCCCAGGCATGTCCGACTATGTGGTGATGGTCAAAGGCCAAGCCAAGGTGTTTCTCGGCGGGCCGCCGCTCGTGAAAATGGCAACCAACGAAGATGCAGATGAGGAAAGCCTCGGAGGTGCGGAGATGCATAGCCGCGTCTCCGGAGTGTCCGACTACCTCGCCGAAGACGAACGCGATGCGATTCGCATCGCCCGTGAAATTGTGGCGCACCTGAACTGGCGGAAACTCGGGCAGGCGCGCACGCGAGCGGTGGAAGAGCCGCGGTACGATCCGGAAGAACTTTTGGGCATTCCTTCTGTGGACTTACGGAAGCCGTTCGAGGTCCGCGAAGTCATCGCTCGGATCGTCGATGGCTCTTACTTCGAGGAGTTCAAGACCAACTACGGCACCACACTTGTGTGTGGGTGGGCGCACTTGCACGGCTACCCATTAGGAATTCTTGCCAACAACGGGATCCTCTTCTCCGACTCGTCGCAAAAGGCTGCCCAGTTCATCCAACTCTGCAACAAAATCGACGTGCCGATTTTGTTCTTGCAAAACATCACCGGCTACATGGTCGGGGTGCAGTACGAGCAAGGCGGAATCATCAAAGACGGCGCCAAGATGATCAACGCCGTGGCCAACTCGACGGTGCCGATGTTCACGGTCATGATCGGCAGCTCGTACGGAGCGGGCAATTACGGAATGTGCGGGCGAGCGTACGATCCGCGCTTTTTGTTTACCTGGCCCAACCACCGGATCGCAGTCATGGGACCGGAACAGCTCGCTGGTGTGATGTCCATCGTCCGCCGGCAAGCCGCTGAGCGCGCCGGGCAGCCCTACAACGAGGAGCAGGATCGCACAATCCGGCAAATGGTTGTGCAACAAATCGAGCAGGAGTCGCACGCCTTTTACGCCACGGCGCGTTTGTGGGACGATGGCATTATCGACCCGCGAGAAACCCGCACCGTGCTCGGCATTGCCATCAGCGCCGCGTTCAACAACGTGGTCAAAGGAAGCGACTCCTTCGGGGTCTTTCGCATGTAAGTGGGGAGGTTGAGAGTGTCTCGATTTCATAAGGTTCTGGTTGCGAACCGTGGCGAAATTGCCCGGCGGATTTTTCGCGCTTGCCGCGAGCTCGGGCTGCAAACGGTTGCTTTGTATGCCGACCCCGATCGCGAAGCTCCGTTCGTCCGCGAGGCCGACGAGGCGGTTGCGCTAGGCGCCCCGGTGACTGGGCAAGGCTTCTTAGCAATCGAGTCGATCATTGCTGCGGCTCGTCGCACCGGTGCAGATGCGGTGCACCCGGGGTACGGGTTCCTGGCGGAGAACGCTGACTTTGCCCAGGCGTGTCAAGATGCTGGGCTGGTCTTCGTCGGGCCCCCGCCCGCGGCCATACGTGCGATGGGCACCAAGGTCGAGGCCAAGCAAATTGCCGTCGACGTCGGTGTTCCCGTGATTCCCGGGTTCGCTACTCGGGGACTCAGTGAGCAAGAAATTTTGCACCGTGCCCGCGACATCGGTTTCCCGATTCTGGTGAAGGCCTCGGCCGGCGGCGGGGGGAAGGGCATGCGTCTGGTCGAGCGGCCGGAAGATCTCGAGTCCTCGCTAGCGGCGGCCAGCCGCGAAGCACGAAGCGCGTTTGGTGACCCTGCCCTGCTGGTTGAGCGCTACATCGAAAATCCGCGCCACATCGAGATCCAGGTGCTCGCCGACGAGCACGGCAATGTCGTGCACTTGTTCGAGCGCGAGTGCTCCATTCAACGTCGTTACCAGAAGATTTTCGAGGAAGCGCCGTCGCCCTTCGTCAACGATGTGCTGCGCGAACGCATGGGGCACGCGGCGGTGACACTGGCCAAGGCCATTGGTTACGTCAATGCGGGCACGGTGGAATTTGTCGTCGACCCCCATGGTGCCTTTTATTTCCTCGAGATGAACACACGCCTGCAGGTGGAACATCCGGTGACCGAAGAAGTCACCGGGCTCGATCTGGTGCGCCTGCAATTGGAGATCGCCCAAGGCCTCCCCTTGCCGTTTGCCCAGGAAGACCTCGGCTTGCACGGCCATGCGATTGAAGCACGGCTCTATGCAGAAGACCCCTGGCACGATTTTCTCCCCTCCACGGGCACGATCGCCTGCTGGGAGCCCGCGCCCATTCCCGGCGTTCGTTACGAAAGCGGGGTGGAGACGGGGTCGGCAGTGACGATTTTCTACGACCCGATGCTCGCCAAAATCATTGCTCGCGGTTCGAGCCGCGCCGAAGCGATCCGACGCCTGCAGCGGGCTCTCGAACAACTGCGGGTTCATGGCGTGGCGTCCAACCGGGAGTTCCTCCTTCGTGTGCTGCGGCACGCGGAATTTCAGGCCGGCCGGTTCGATACGCATTTTATCGCCCGCCACCCCGAACTGCTGAGTCCGCCCGACTGGAAACAAGTCGGCACCGTTCACGCGCTAGCCGCCGCACTTTGGGACCAGCACCGCCGCCGGCGCGAGGCCTCGGTGCTCCCCTCGATTCCCTCCGGCTGGCGCAACAATCCGAGCCAGCGGCAGTGGTCGGAGTACCGCTGTGGAGACGACGTATTCCGGGTGGAGTACCGCTTTGTCAAGGGCGACCAATTCGAGGGCATGGTAAATGGCGAAACCCATAAAGGCCATTTGTTGGCCGCGGACGAGAACGGCATGGCTGTGGAGATCGACGGTATCCGCCGCCGCTATCGCCTCACCGCGGCAGGAAGCATGCGCTACGTCGACAGTGTGTTGGGGAGTTCGGCATTGGAAGAGCTACCGCGTTTCCCATTGCCCGAAGCGGAGACCCTGCGCGGGGGTTGCACGGCACCGATGCCGGGGCGGATCGTCGCCGTGCGTGTCGAGCCGGGCCAACATGTCGAACGCGGCCAAGTGCTGGTTGTGCTCGAGGCCATGAAGATGGAGCACGAAGTCGTCGCCCCGTATCCCGGACGCGTCGAGGAGGTTCGCGTGGAGGCCGGGCAACAAGTGGAGGCTGGAGCTGTGCTCGTGGTGATCGAGGAACAAGAGACGAGCGGCCAGTAAGCCGCAGCGAAGGGGACCAAAAATGGAGCCGGTAAACTACACCGCAACCCAAGGTGTGGCGAGGATTACCCTACAGCGCCCCGAGCGACGGAACGCGTTGAACGAGGAGATGATCGAGGGGTTGTTGGCGGCGTTTCGTCGAGCAATCGACGATGCGGCGGTGCGCATGATCGTTCTTGGCGCGGCTGGGGATACGTTTTGTGCTGGAGCAGATCTCAAAAGCGGTGGCGTCCAACAGCGCGCCGGAGAACAGCCTTTCGTAACGTTGCTGCGCACCATGTGGCACTGCCCGAAACCCATCGTCGGACAAATCGCGGGATCTGCCTATGGGGGTGGCCTAGGCCTGATTGCGGCTTGCGACCTCACCGTTGCCGCGCGCGAGGCGCAATTTGCCTTTAGCGAGGTGCGGGTAGGAGTCGTTCCGGCGATGATCTCTGTGGTTGTCCTGCCCAAGATCGGCATTCAAAACGCGATGTGGCTGTTCCTCACTGCGGAGCGCTTCTCAGCCGAGCACGCTTGCGAAATCGGCTTGATTCATCGCGTGCGCCCGCGCGGCGAGCTCGAGGCTGCGGTGGAAGAGATTTTGGAGGCACTTCGCCTGGCCGGCCCGCAAGCGTTGCAGCATGCGAAGGAGTTGGTCCGCCAGGTACCCCACATGTCGATGGATGAAGCCTTCCGCTTCACCAGCGAGCTGATCGGCCAATTGTTCTCTTCTGCAGAAGCGTTGGAAGGCATGCGGGCGTTCGCGGAGAAGCGGAAGCCAAGCTGGGCCTTGTGATGCGAGCCGGACGGCAAACTCGGCGAACCCGCGACACGCGCGGGGGCGAAGTTGCCGCTGTCATGGCAGCGGCCGCGCCTCCCTTGCGGCTGCCGAGCCTGCACGACTGAGGTTCAAGCAACGGATGGTGGGCGTGTGCTCTCGCAGGTGGGCGGTGGCTACGCTCAGCGGCGTTCTCTGCTTCGGCATGCCAGGCTCGAGCGACGCGGAGGAAACGGACCAGCGCTGGCAGGTTCATGCCCAGACCACCTACATTTTCCAAGCCAAACCCGGTTTCTCCGCATCGTACTCCGGGCCGAACAGTTTATCGCCGCGGTACGAGGACAGTTACTCTTGGACCATCACCGCCATGCTTGGCCTCAGGCTCTGGCAAGGGGCTGCTCTGTACTTCAATCCCGAAGCTGCCCAAGGTGTGCCCCTCTCACGCCTAACCGGGCTCGGCGGTTTTACCAATGGGGAGATTTCTCGGACTGCGGGGCCGCGGCTGACACTGTATCGAGCGCGCCTCTATATGCAGCAATACATCGCTTTAGACCGCAGCAGCGAAACGGTAGAGGAAACCGAAAACCAATTGCGGCTCGGGACTGCTTCGCGTCGCCTTGTGCTGACGGCCGGCAACCTCTCGCTGCTCGACCTCTTCGACAACAATAGCGTGGCCCACGACCCGCGCACCGACTTTCTCAACTGGGCATTCATGACGTACGCCGCTTATGACTACGCGGCGGACGCCCGCGGCTATTCCTGGGGTGCCGTTGCAGAACTGTACTGGGACAACTGGGCGGTTCGACTGGGTCGGTTCGCGCAACCGAAGCAACCCAACCAGCTTCCGTTAGATTCGCGCATTTTTCGCCACTTTGGGGATCAACTCGAGATCGAGCGTAGATACACGCTCGCCAACTATGGTGGGGCTTTACGGTTGCTCGCGATGCGAAATCGCGCTCGTATGGCGCGCTATCTCGATGCGTTGCGGGCAGCCGAACGCGACGGCGGGACGCCGTCCCTAGACCGTGTGCGGACTGATACACACGACAAGCTCGGCGTGGGGCTCTCCCTCGAGCAAACACTTCCCGCCGACCTTCGCCTATTTGCACGCGGATTTTGGGCGGATGGGGCAACGGAAACCTATGCATTCACAGAGGCCGATCGGAGTCTCGCGGCTGGCCTCGTTATGTCGGGTTCCTGGTGGGGGCGAAGCCTCGACCGAATCGGCTACGCCGCCGGGGTCAATTGGCTGTCCCCTTCGCACCGCCGTTATCTGGAAAGAGGCGGGCGGGGTTTTTTCCTGGGTGACGGGGGGCTCGACTATCGGCCAGAAGCCATCACCGAGGTGTTTTATGCCGTGCCGCTTCTTCCAATCCTGGAACTCACGCTCGACTTCCAGCACATCTGGAATCCGGGCTACAACGCGGCGCGTGGCCCCGTGCAAGTGTGGTCTACCCGCGTGCACGTTCTTCTGTGACAAAGGGGGGCGCTTCCCGGCCCACGAGAACTGGCCGGACCGCGGCGTGGCCACCCGCGCAGCGATCGGTAGCCAAGGACGCGGAGCTCTTACCGGCTCGCTTGACGGTTTGTCTTGCCTCCTATATGACGCCGTGCGTCACGTTAGCGCCACAAGTGCAAGGAGGGCAACCATGCAAAGGGCTTACGCACAGTCCGTCCAAGCCACCAAGCGCGAGAGCAACGAGCAGGCCTTTGCCGTACTGGTCGACCGCCTGGCGCGCCAATCGGTTGCGAAACACTACGACGCGTTCACGGACGTGCCCTGGGATGACCAGGAGTATGCCATCCGAGATGACGACCCGCGGTGGTCTCTGAACCCGATGGAGCCGCTCGGAGCCACTTCGTGGTACCGCAGCTTACCTGTGGAGGTCCGGGCTCGGATTGGCCTCCATCACTATGCATCGCTGATGAAGATCGGCATCGAATTCGAGAACGTGCTGCAGCGGGGCCTACTCGAGTTCGCCCTGACTCTGCCTCCAAGGGCCCCGGAGTTCCGCTACCTGCACCATGAAGTAATCGAAGAATCGCAGCACTCGCTCATGTTCCACGAGTTCATTCGTCGCACGGGTCTGCCGGTCCAAGGTATGCCCAAGCCGCTGCTGTTGGCCTCGCGGTTCGTGGTGCGGCTGGCACGCCGGTTTCCCGAGCTCTTCTTCTTTTTCGTGCTGGGCGGCGAAGAGCCCATTGACTACGTACAACGGGCCTTGCTGCGGGAGGCCGACGCCGTCCATCCTTTGCTCCGCCGGATCATGCAAATCCACGTCACCGAGGAAGCGCGGCATGTGTGCTTTGCCCGTGCCTTCTTGCGCTTGCACGTGCCGCAACTGCCGTACCACCGCCGGGTGCTGCTTTCCTTACGCGTACCGCTCCTGCTGGGACAAATGGCGCAACTGATGCTGCAGCCTTCGCGACAACTGGCACTCACATACGGGATCCCACGTCAGGTCCTGCGAGAAGCTTACTGGGACAACCCCGTGCATCGCGCTCGTTTGGCTGCGTCCGTAAAAAAGGTGCACGACCTTTGCGCCGAGTTGGGCTTATTGAATCCCAGCTCGAGCTGGTTGTGGGCCAAGGTCGGCATTGGCGGAGCAGTGGTTTAGCGGAAATCGTCTGAACCCGGTGAGCGTCCCCTTCACGAGGCAGACATCACTGGCGGTTGGCGAAAACCCACCGGCGGCGCAGCGCGAGGTATGGGACAGCCCTCGCGGCCAAGCGGCGTCACTGACGCGGCGGGTACTTGCGCAATTTGCGTTGTAGGGAGCGGCGATGGATTCCCAAGCGGCGGGCAGCCTCGGAGATGTTGCCACCGCAGTCGGTCAACACCCGGTTGATATGCTCCCACTCTGCACGAGCCAGCGAAGGCGCAGTATACTCGGGGCTGACCTCCAATGGCGGCGCCTCCGCCCGGGCGAAAGCCGCCAGGATGTCGTCAGCGTCAGCAGGTTTGCTCACGTAATACGCCGCGCCTAAGCGCACCGCCTCGATCGCCGTTGCGATGCTGCCATAGCCGGTCAGCACGAGGATACGGATCGTCGGGTCGAGCGCGTGGAGGTCGCGCGTGAGTTCCAACCCCGAGCGCCCAGGCATCTTGAGATCCACCACCGCCATGTCCGGCCCTTCCTGTCGAGCCACTGCCATAGCCTCGTCGTAGTTTGCAGCAGTGATCACCTCGTATCCACGCTGCCGAAATGCTCGTGCCAAGCGCTCGCGAAAAACCTCGTCGTCATCGACAATCAGTAGTGCTCTGCGTTCCGTGGTCGGCTCCGAAGCAGTCATGCCGTTTCCCTCGCATGCAAGCCCTGCCCCTTTGCTGGCGGATCGTTGCGCATTTGCAAGGCGGCTTTTTGTCGCACCCCGACAGGCACCAAGATGCGCGCAGTCGTACCCCGGCCCTCCTCTGACTCCAGTTCCAATTGTCCGCCCATCTGCTCGACCAACGTGCGGGTGAGGAACAAGCCAAGGCCGATCCCTTCACCGGGCGGCTTCGTCGTGAAAAACGGCTCCCCTGCCCGCGCGAGTACCTCAGCGGGCATCCCATGACCGTGATCGCGCACCTCGATCCGGAGCAAACCGTCGACCGTGTGGATCCGCACCTGGATCGGGCAACCCTCGCGGGATGCTTGCCGCGCATTGCGCAGCAAGTTCGCAATGGCCCGGGACAATGCTTGCCGGGCAATGGGGATCCGCTGCGCCGTGTCCGCGCCGTGAACCTCCACTGCGATCTTCGCTCCTTGAGTCGCTCCACCTTCTTCAATCGCGGCAGCGAACTCGGCAAGGGATACCATCTCCATGTTCTCGCCAAAGCCCTGTCCCGCCTCGCTGGCCATTTGTTGAAGAATGGTCTGGCAACGCCGCACCTGCTGTCGGATCAAGCGGATGTCCGCAGCAGCCTCCTCGGGTGCATCCCGCAATGCCT
The DNA here is from genome assembly GCA_026415395.1 of Candidatus Binatia bacterium. Taxonomy (NCBI): domain Bacteria; phylum Candidatus Binatota; class Binatia (SeqCode); species Binatia bacterium. The sequence continues at coordinate 147,859 of JAOAHD010000010.1, forward strand.
TCTCCAGCTCGCGCGCTGCCACCGCAATTGTGGAGAGAGGAGTTCCCAATTCGTGAGCCGCGCCCGCCGCCATCGTTGCAAGCGCCGCAAACCGCGCCTGGCGTGCGGCAAGATCGCGGGCTGCGGCCAACTCGCGCTCTCGCTGCGCTAAGGCTTCACGAACACGTTGCACGAAGTAGACGATGAATACTGCGCTGATCCCGAAGGCAACGTACATGCCTTGCAAGTGGAGCCACAAGTGGTCGTGGTGAGCTGCGGGTGGAGTGAAACCTGGCCAGGGCGGGAGGACAAACAAGAGGCCGAAGCCGATGAGCCCCAGTGCGGTCAATCCCCAAGCGGCAAGTTGCCGTAAGGTCACGGCCGCAAGCGCAATGTGAACCAAATACAGAAAGCTAAACGGGTTTACCGGCCCACCCGTCATGTGCAAGAGCGCGGTCAGTAAGACCATATCAACCGCGAGCACGCTGACGAGCCACCACTCGTTGACCGGCCGGCGTCTCGCAAACCAGGTACACAAGAGGTTACTTGCTGCTTCCACTCCAAAGACGATGCCGAGCGCCACCCAGGGCAGTGCCATCGACAACAGTGCCTCGATTCCGGTGACCACCAGCAATTGCCCCGTAAGGGCCAACCAGCGGAGGCGAGCCAACCACAAAAGCTGAATATTTTCCGGCCCCAATGCCGGTGTCCCTCCAAACTCAGACCTCATGGACCCTGATACACTAACCTTAGCGATTCAAGCCGGCGAGATTCCCGATCCGTTGGCGACAATTCGCCGCATCGACGCGCGAGCAGCCCTTGCTATGGCAACACTCGCAATGTCACACCACGCGTTGTCTTTCGGGCGCGCGATCTGCGCTCTATGCCCTCTGCTCCTCGCAACCCTCAACCCGCCTGCTCCGAGCCAAGCTTGTGACATTTGCGCAATTTATACGGCAACCGAACTGCAAGAAGGTCGGACAGGCCCCCGCATCGGGGTTGCCGAGCAATTCACTCACTTTGGCACCCTGCAACAGGATGGAGAACGCATCCCGAATCCTAACGAGGAGTGTCTGGATAGCTCCATCACCCAACTGCTGGTAAGTTTTGGCTGGACATCCCGGTTCCTGTTGCAGCTCAACACACCAGTTATCCATCGTGGCTTCCAGCGCGGCACTGAGGCGGGGACGGAACGGGGCACCGAAAGCGGTGTCGGCGACATATCCGTGCACGCGATTGCTACAGTGTTCCACACTGTCAATGAAACCAGCGTGCATCGACTTTCCTGCTCGCTCGGCGTCAAGCTGCCCACGGGAAGTCCCGAGCGGTTAAAGGAGGAGCTCGCCGACACACCCGACCATGTGGAGCCCGAGGTTCCACCTGTCTTTCGGTCAGTGACACTCCGTCCCCGGCACAGCACCACAGGCGCGCTCAGCGGGATCCACGGCCACGATCTTGCATTGGGGACAGGGTCCACGGACGTCATCCTCGGCGCACAGTGGCTGGGAACCTATCGACGTTTTTACGGCACGGCGTCGCTCCAATACTTTATCCGCACCGTTGGGTCATACGGGTACAGGTATTCGAACGAAACCATTCTCTCCGGAGGTCCAGGTCTCTTCCTCCTCACGCGCCACGACACCACCCTTGGTTTCCAATCGTTGTTGACGCTGGACACGAAAGGCACCGACTCTCTCAACGGAGAGCGGGTGGGCGATACGGGCGCAACGTTCCTCTACGCGGGGCCTGCGCTACACTGGACTTGGAGGAGTTCCTTGAGTGCGGATTTCGCACTCGACATTCCCGCGGTACGGAACAACACGGCGGTACAAATCGTCCCTGATTTCCGCTTGCGTGGAGGGGTCGTGTGGCGCTTCTGAACACTAGGGCCAAATTCAGACATGGGCGGGCACTCATCCTGCTTCTTTGCCTCTCGCTTGGCTCCTGCCCGGCACGCGCCACCGGTATCAGCGCAGGGACGCCCTTTCCCAAGGTCACGTTGCTCGACGCCGCCGGGCAACGCTCCTCACTGGAACTTCCGCGACCTGGCGTGGCCTTGATTCAAGTTTGGGCGACGTGGTGCGCTCCCTGCCACGAATCGATCCCGACTCTGCTCCGGAGCCTGGGATCGGACCCCGACGTGTCGAAGGTTAAAATAATCCTATGGAATATCGACAGCGACACCGCTCGGGCACGCGCGTTTCTTGAGGAACGGGTGGGCGACCTGACAAAAGTAGAGTTGCGATTCGATCCAGGGGGAGAGCAGTTCCTCCGCCTCGCCGCACCAGGAATGCCTGTCATATTTATAGTGGCTGACGGCGTCGTGCGCGCGGCCTTCTCCGGATATCAGCCAGGCACTGCCGCTGAAGTCATGCCTGCACTCAAGCAAGCGTTAGAACAAGCTGCCGGGATACCTTCTCGCTAGCTTGCCGTTCGCGAGGTACTGCTTGTGCCCGCAGCGCGCTGCGGCGGGTACACGAGCACCGTGACGATCCGCCGTCCTTGCACGCGCTCGACCACGAACCGAACTCCCTCGAGCTCGACGGATGTTCCCACTTCTGGGATCCGCCCTGCCAAACCGAACACCAGGCCTCCGACGGTGTTCCAACTCGCATGCGGTAGTTCGACTCCGAGGAGTTCGTTGAGATCCACAATCGGCAGGCTCGCCTGGACCCGATACGACCCATCCGGCAGCGGTACGATTTCCGGAGCCTCGTGGTCGAACTCGTCGGCGATCTGACCTACGAGTTCCTCGATCAAGTCTTCCAAGCTGACCACACCGCTCACCGATCCATACTCGTCGCTCACGACTGCCAAGTGAAACCCGCCTTGCTGCATTTCCTGCAAAAGCTCAGACAGCGGCTTGGTCTCGGGAACGAACTGTGCTGGGCGGGCGATCTCTTTCACCGGTCGATCACCTTCGCCGCGCATGAGCGCGGCGAGTAGGTCCTTCACATGAACGACGCCCTCGGTCCCGTCCAAATCCCACTCAAAAACCGGCGCACGAGACACTCCGTGCTCGAGCATGATCGTCGCCGCACGAGATATCGAGGCATCGGCTGGTACACCAATGACGTCGGGTCGCGGAACCATGACCTCGCGGACCACCCGGTGAGACAAGCGTGGGGGAGGGTTGGGAAATTTCGCGTCGACCGCAGTTGCAGCTCTTTCCCCGTCGCTTTGTTCTGCCGCGCCCGTCGCGGTCGGAAACACACTGGGAACGAGCCGCATCCACAGGTGGCCCACGGATGCGAGCAACTTCGGCTCGTCCGCATTGCCCGTTTCGGCGAGTAAAGCGAGCAGCCGCAGCGCCAGGAGTGGGCTTAGGAGCAACAGCAGGAGGCTGCCGAGCAAGCTGAACACCCAGTTTTCAACCCAAGCCTGCAGAATGACTGCCGCGGCCACCGCTAGGGTTCCACACGCAAAGCCAAGCGCTGCCGCCGCACCGACGTGCCAATAAAAGCGCTGTCCGGTGTTCGTCAATGCTGTTCGTTCCGTGGCCACCTCGTTCCCAACTTCGTGGGCCATCGGCAGCTTCGATTCCTTTCTCGCGACGGACCCGCCCTCCCATGGTCGGCTGCGGGCACGTACTCCTTATTTTGCCTTCTTGACCTCGGCCCACATGAATCCGCGAAACTCGCCCTCGCGAAAACCGACGGCGCGATCCTGAGGGTACAACTCCGCCAAAGTCTCTCGCAATTCGGGAGTGAATGCTCGAGGATCACCGTGGCACACGAGACACATGCCGCCGGTCGCAATCGGTCGCAACACCCCGATCTTGTCCCCCATGTCGACCACCGCCCCTTGCACCTCACTTGCTGGCTTTCCGGCGGCTTTTTCCAAGTAGGGGACGATCCAAGCACGCGGGGCGTTGACCGGATTGCGCAGGCGGTGACTCGTGCGCCCCAACTCGATGTTCTGTTCGCGCGCAACGGTATCCGTGATCTCTTGCGCAGCAGCCCGACACACCCTTACCGCGCCAACCGCTCCTCCCTCCTGGAGGGCGGCGAGCAGACGGGTTTGTAGGTTTTGCTGCAGCAAGTTCATCGCCCGCTCCGCCGTGCGTACTTCGGGCCGGATGTCTCGAACGCCATTCGCCTGCGCGCGAGCGAGCTGCCAGGCATCGCCAATAGGGACAACCGCAGCTACGACCGCCAGGGCCCACATTGCTCCTGCAAGTGTTTTCCTCATCCTTACTTCTCCTTTGAAATTCCTTGACTTGGTAGCCCGCGACCTGTCGTGCACAACCACGGAGCCGGTGCGATCGTTTTCGCCAATATTTTTGAAGCACCGGCAATCACAGGCGTCTTAAGCTGCACTGTCTGGAGGTGCCAATGGAACGAGTGCTGGTGCTGGTGGATGACAACGTCAACGCGCGCGTCGTCTGTGAGGTGCTGCTGGACTCCAGGGGCGAAACATGCAGGACTTGCGGTTGCGACCATCTGCGGGACTGCTGCTTTCTCTTCCAGCACGGTCGAGTTGTCCTGCTGGATGTGAAGCTCGAAGATGAAGCAGCGCGCGACAACTTGCACGACGCGATCCAAGACCTCATTCGCGCCGCGGCTGACCCGATCCGTGTGGTCGTAGTCACTGAAGAAACATCGCGGCTAGTGCGCTCCGGCTTGAGTGAGGTTGCGGATGTGGTTTTGCACCCGGCAAATGTCGGTGCCCAACTCCTCACGAAGCTAGACAACCTGCAAAACCAACGAAGCGCTTGGCCATTCACCAACCAAGTCTTCACCCCAACCGAGGGCCGGTCCAGAGCGACATAGGGCGTTTCCTTTTCATCTCTTCAGTCCTCCTTGGCGCTAAGCACGCGCCCGGCTCGGCCTGCGATGCGTGTGCGCGTGTGCGTGCCCGCGCCCTTGCCCGGTAGAGGTCCCGCCGCTAACCGAAGGCGCCATGTCCGACCGTGCAACAGGCCATTTCAAGCTGTTGCGGTTTCCCTCGTACCGAAAGCGGTTGGGCTTGTTTCTAGCAGCTGTCTTTACCTTGCAAGCACTATCGCTGCTGTTCCACGGGCTGGTGCACACTAAAAGAGGTTGCGGGAAATCGCCGGCAGCAGACGAAGTGTGGGCAGCAAGCTGCGGCAGCACGAGCAACACTAGCCAGGTTTCGCACGACCCGTTTAGCTGCGCCGCATGCCGTGCCGCACAAGATTCGGGGCGCTCCAGTTTCGGGCCGATCGTTCTCGTTTCCCTGCCAAATGCGGAGAGGTCTTCCGCGGTCGACGCGACAACCGCACCAGCGGCGCCTGAGCCCCCCCGGCTTGCAGCGCCCCGAGCTCCTCCGTTGCGAGCTGATCTCGCGTAAGTTCTGAGAACCGAGGTCAGTGCAGGCCCTCGTCGCTTCTTGGATCAAGAGGCGATGGGGGGCTGTCTAATCGCTCACAATAGGAGGTCAGTATGCAATGCGGGTCCTTATCCAAACGCCCGCGGTTTGCTCTTGCGAAGGCGTATTTGGTCACGGCCACCCTAAGCGTAGCTTGGGGGCTCGGCGCACCAGGCATCGCACAGAGCCAAGATCGAGTCCTCGAACGCCTGCAGCGCGAGACCGAGCAGTTGCGGCAAGGACACGAAGAGCAGGCGAAACGGCTCAAGGCACTCGAGCAGGAACTGCGTGGTTTGCAAGAAAATCAGAGGGCTACGACGAAGGACGCAGCCGCGCAGGCATTAGACCGAGCTCTCAGCGAAACAGCACCATCGTCTCCCTTGCCAGGCGCGGGGGCCACCTCGGTTTGGTCGACGACGATCGGTGGAACACCGTTGCGGCTGCTCGACCTGTCGCTCGACGCCATGGTAGCCGCAGGGGCATCCACCGCGACCGATGCAGAACTCGAAGGTGGGCTGCAAGCTGGGGGGCATGACCCGATCCGCAGGGGTTTTACACTGCAACAGGCAGAGCTGTCGCTGATCGGCGCCGTCGACCCATATTTCGTTGGCGAAGCCCACGTGCTGTTCTCGAGCCACGGTGCAGAACTCGAAGAAGCATTTCTCACCACCACGAGCCTCCCTTGGGGTCTCCAGGTCGAGGCTGGTCACATGTTGACCGAATATGGTCTCCTGAATCCGCTCCACCCCCATGCGTGGGACTGGATCGATCAACCCGTCATTTTGTCACGCCTGCTCGGTCCCGAAGGTTTACGCTCGCCCGGGGTTCGAGTCGGCTGGTTAAGTCCTCTGCCCTGGTTTTCCGAGGTGCATCTCGGGGCACAAAATGCCAACGAAGGTGAAACTACGGCCAGTTTCCTCACATCGGAGCCCGTCGGGGGAAGGCCTGCCACGCGGCTGAGCACTCGTTCGTTGGCAGACCTACTTTACCTTGTGCGCTGGCAAAACTTCTGGAACGTCACCCCGTCGGGCGGGTTGCTGTTGGGTGCCAACATCCTCCATGGGCCAAACTCCACGGGAAGTGATGGCACCACCTGGATCTACGGGGCCGACTTCAAATACCGCTGGCGTGCGGAAAACAATTTTCGCGGGTGGCCTTTCTTCTTGCTTCAGGGGGAAGTTCACAAACGAGACTTCACTGCAGCCTACTACTTGCCAGCGAGCGAAGCTGGGGCACACACCGTAGCCCTTCACGGCTTTGTTCCTCGCCACAGCGATGGGAGCGCGGACATCCCGACCCCGCTCCCCGAAGTCCCGTTACCCGGAGCAATCCTTCGCGACGTAGGTTTTTACGCCCAAGGCCTTTACGGATTTCGTTATGGATGGGCCGCGGGGCTCCGCTTAGAGTTTGCCAGCGGCAAAGGGCAAAGCCTTGCCGGACGCGCCTTGGACCCTTTGAGGAGTGACCGCTGGCGTCTTTCGCCGTTACTTGTGTGGCTCCCCACGGAGTACTCGCGCCTGCGGCTCCAGTACAACTACGACCGAGCCCAGTTTCTGCCGGACCGTGACGCCCATACCGTCTGGCTCAGTGCCGAAATTCTCTACGGCCGCCATCCTACGCATAAGTACTGAAAGGAGTTCGCCATGGTCGTGTTCAACGATTTGCCAACCACAGAGGTTGCCAGTCCACCATCGCCAAACCGTGGGTTCTCCGTGGGTGTGCCTGGGCAACTCCTCGCCCTGGGGTTACTGCTGTGTGCTGCGGCCGCACAATCTTTGGCGCAAGAGAGCCTCAAGGTCGTGACCTCGCTTTCCGACTTTGCAAGCATCGCCCGCCACGTGGGAGGACCATCCGTGGAAGTTTCCTCGCTTACAAAAGGCGGTGAGGATCCGCACTTTGTCGAGGCGAAGCCAAGTTTCGTCAAACTCTTAGCCGCTGCCGACATCCTGGTCGTTGCAGGCATGGATTTGGAAGTGGGCTATCTACCGTTGCTGCTGAACAACGCGCGCAACGCTCGTGTCCTCCCTGGTCAAGCCGGCTACGTCGACTGCTCCGTCAACATCGAAAAACTTGAGGTGCCAGCTGGTCCAGTAGATCGCTCCATGGGAGATGTTCATCCCTACGGGAATCCCCATTACTGGCTGGACCCCATCAACGGCGTCCACATCGCCTGGCGGCTTGCTGCAGTGTTCGCGCAGTTACGGCCGGAGCAGCGCTCGCTGTTCGAGCAAAATGCCGCTCAGTTCCAGCAGCAAATTTACACACACTTGGCCGGAGAGGTGCTGGCATCGAAATACGACGTGGGCAAACTCGCACTGCTGCAACATCGCGGACAACTTCTTTCCTTTCTCGACACCCAGGGCGACCGTGAGTTTCTGGCCGGTTGGTGGGGCATGCTGCTCCCAAACGCACCGATCCGAGCGGTGGACGATCACAATCTTTGGCCCTACTTTGCTCGCCGTTTTGGCATCGCCATCATCGGTCACATGGAGCCGAAGCCGGGGATTCCCCCGACCACCACGCAACTTCAGCTGTTGGTAACGCTGATGCACCGGGAACACGTCCGCTTGATCTTTTCAGCACCTTACTACGATCCGCGCCACGCGCGGTTTCTCGCCGAGGCAACCGGAGCAACGATTGTTCCCCTGGCGCATCTGACTGGTAGCCGTCCCGGAACTGAGGACTACATCGAGATGATCGAGTACAACGTGAGGGCGGTGAAAACTGCCTTTGAAGCGGCGGCGAAAACTCCCGGAGACTCGCGGTGAGAGAATCGGCAAACTCGCTCCCTCCTGCACTCCTCAGCTTGGTCGGAGTCACGGTCGGGTACGGACGAGAGCCCGTGCTTCGCGAGGTGAGTTTCACAATCCGGCAGGGAGAGTTCTGGTTCTTCCTCGGTGGAAACGGCGCGGGTAAAACTACTTTAGTGCGGTCCTTGCTGGGACTACTTGCTCCGCTGGCCGGCCGCATACAGACGCAGTCGAATGGCCCGATTTTTAAGACCGTGGGTTTCGTCCCTCAGCGGTGCGACCTAAATCAAAGCTTGCCCACCACCGTGCGCGAGTTCGTCGTTCTTGGCCTCGTTGGCCTCAACGTTCGGCGTCAAGAGCGTGCGCGTCGGCTCGCTTGGGCTCTCGAAACCATCGGTCTCCAAGGTCTCGAGCAGAAGAGCTACTGGGCCTTATCCGGTGGACAACGCCAACGTTGCCTGATCGCTCGGGCGCTTGTACGCAAGCCTCGCTTACTGATTTTGGACGAGCCCACAACCGGACTGGACCCCCGCGCCGAGCACGCCCTGTTTGAGACCTTGCGGCGGTTACACCAGCAGGAAGAGCGCACGATTGTCGTAGTGACCCATGACCTCGGCCTTGCCCTCCGCTACGCGACTCACGTTGCCCTTCTACACAACGGGCGTGTCGAAGCGGGACCTGTCGAGGCAGTGCTCACCCGCGAGCGGCTGCAAGACGTTTTTGGGGCCACGGCTGCGGCAGGATATTTCCGGCCGACGTTAGGACGCCACCCGTGATCCAATCGTTTATCGATTCTTGGCCTCTGTTCCAGAATACGTACATCACCGGCTGGTGCCTTGCTGGGCTCCTCGCCTTGGTTGGCGTGGCGATCGTGGCTCGAGATCAAATATTCCTAGGTCTGGCGGTTTCCCAGGCATCTCTTCTCGGAGTTGCCTTCGGCATGTGGCTCCTCGCAACCTGGCCGCATCTGCTCACCGTTGTCGCGGACGGGGAGTGGTGGCTCTCCCTGAGTGGCATGGCGTTCGCGATGCTCGCAGCCTTGGCCACAAGCCGCGCTCGCCGCCCAGGAAGGGACAGCCCTGAGGCCATCACCGGCTGGATTTACGCGTTCGCTGGCGGTCTTGCTGTGCTGGTTCTCTCCCGCAGCCCCCACGGTCTGGAGGAGATCCATCGACTGCTGTCGAGCACCATCATCGGAGCAACGCCGTCCGATGTGCTCGTCTTTGCGGCTCTGCTGGCCGCCACCGCGCTTGCAGCGGTGCGGTGGTACGAACCCATCACGCTGCTGGTCATGGATGCTGAAATGGCCGGCGCCGTCGGCATTTCCGTCCGCCGCTGGAACATTTGTCTTGCCCTGTGGGGGGCAATCATCATTGGACTGGCCATGCGTGTTTCGGGCCTGCTCTTCACGTTCGGCTGTCTCATCCTTCCGCCCCTCGTTGCCAAGAACAGTGTGCGCGAAGTTCGGTCGATGTTTTGGGTCGCACCACTCGTCGCCGTAGTCACGACCTTCTGCGCCTTCATTATCGCTAACCGTTACGATTTTCCTCCAGGACAAGTGGCGGTGGCGCTTCAAGGAGGGCTGCTTACCCTGAAGTGGGTCTTTCGCCGCGGCTAGGATGCCCTTGTCCGAATCAAAGCAACACGAACCTTTCTCGGGATGTTATCCTGACAAACCTTCAGTCGGCAGGGCAAACGGGGAGTGCCCGCTCCTTTAAAGCACGCCACCAGCCGAGGTCCTGGGCCCTGGATGAAAAAACGGGGCACGCTTTACGAAGCGTGCCCCGTCGAGCGCAGGATCGATCGCCACCCGGATTACATTTCGTCGTAGTTGGGCGTTGGCGGGGTCGGCGTCTTTTTCTCCTCCGGTTTCTCCGCCACCATGGCTTCCGTGGTGAGCAGCAGCCCGGCGACCGAAGCCGCGTTCTGTAGCGCCGTCCGCACTACCTTGGTCGGATCGATGATTCCGGCCTTCATCAAGTCTTCGAATTGCTCGGTTTGCGCGTTGAAGCCGAATGCACCCTTTCCTGCCCGAATTTTCTCGAGCACCACGGAGCCATCGTGGCCCGCGTTCATGGCAATGCGACGAGCCGGCTCCTCCATTGCCCGACGCACGATCTGCACGCCGACCTTCTCATCCTCGGGCACGTCAAGATCCTCCAAGGCGGCAGCAGCGCGAACCAGGGCCACCCCACCACCGGGCACGATTCCCTCTTCCACGGCTGCGCGAGTTGCATGCATCGCGTCTTCCACGCGAGCCTTTTTCTCCTTCATCTCCACCTCGGTGGCTGCCCCCACGCGAATCACGGCAACGCCGCCTACCAACTTCGCGAGCCGCTCTTGCAGCTTTTCCCGGTCGTAATCGGAGGTGGTTTCCTCGATTTGTGCTCGGATCTGCTTGATGCGGCCTTCGATATCTGCCTTCTTTCCGGCACCATCAATGATCGTAGTGTTATCCTTATCCACTACTACCCGCTTACAACGGCCGAGGTCCTGCAGCGTGACATTTTCGAGCTTGATCCCGAGTTCCTCGGCAATCATCTTGCCTCCGGTGAGGATCGCGATGTCTTGCAACATCGCCTTGCGACGATCGCCGAAACCGGGGGCCTTCACCGCACAGACCTGCAGGGTTCCGCGGATCTTGTTCACCACGAGCGTGGCTAACGCCTCGCCTTCGACATCCTCCGCAATAATCAGCAGCGGCTTACCCGCCTTGGCGATTTGCTCGAGCAGCGGGAGCAGGTCCTTCATCGAGCTGATCTTCTTTTCGTGGACCAGGATGTACGGATCCTCCAGAACCGCTTCCATGCGCTCGGGATCCGTGACGAAGTACGGCGAGAGATAGCCACGGTCAAACTGCATACCCTCGACGACCTCGAGGGTCGTGTCCAAGCTCTTCGCTTCCTCGACGGTAATGACCCCTTCCTTACCCACTTTATCCATCGCCTCGGCGATGATGTCGCCAATGGCTTTATCCCCGTTGGCCGACACCGTCGCCACCTGCGCAATCTCGTCGCGGCCTTTTGTGCTCTTTGACAGCGACTTGAGCTCGTCGACGGCTTTGGCCACTGCCTTATCGATCCCACGCTTGATCGTCATCGGGTCATGGCCAGCAGCGACCATCTTCGACCCCTCGATGAAAATCGAGCGGGCAAGCACGGTAGCAGTGGTAGTTCCGTCACCAGCGACATCCGAGGTCTTGGACGCCACTTCCTTAACCATCTGGGCGCCCATGTTCTCGAACTTGTCTTCAAGCTGAATCTCTTTGGCAACCGTAACGCCGTCCTTCGTTACCGTGGGGGCACCCCAGGACTTCTCGATCACCACATTGCGGCCCTTGGGGCCCAAGGTAACAGTGACAGCATCCGCAAGAATATTGACGCCGCGCATGATTTTGTGGCGCGCAGCTTCACCAAATCGGATTTCCTTCGCAGCCATACGTTCCTCCTCTACCCGTTCGATTGTTCAAATTATCCCTCGATAACGCCGAGCACGTCGTCCTCCCGAAGGATGAGGTGCTCTTCACCATCCAGCTTGATTTCCGTTCCCGCGTACTTCCCGAAGAGGATCCGATCCCCTGGCTTGACGCTCACGGGGATCGTCTTCCCGTCCTCCATCCGGCCAGGGCCTACCGCCACTACCTTTCCCTCCTGCGGCTTCTCTTTGGCGGTATCCGGGATGATAATTCCGCCCTTGGTCTTTTCCTCTTCCGTGATCCGCTTCACCAAAATACGGTCGTGTAGTGGACGAATCTTCACTGCCATTCTCTCCTCCTTCCAGCCTTTGCTTTCAGCGCTTGGCCGCTTGCGCGGCCAATTTGTTGCATTTGCTTCGTACTAGGCAAAATCTCCTAAACCCGCGAAATCTGACTTCGACTGGGTGAACACCAGCGCGCTCGGCACTGCCGAGCGCGCTTTACTATCCCACAGCGACCTGACCTAGCCGCTCAGTGGATCGTGATGGGAACCCGTTTGCTCACCAGCTCCCGCGGCGCCTTCATGGTGATTTCAAGCACCCCGTTGTGGTAGGTCGCTCGGACAGAATCTGCATCCACACCTGGGGGCAACGTTAAACTCCGTTCGAACCGCCCATACCGAACCTCGCGATAGAACCGGGTCGAACCGTTGCCTTCACGCATCTCCTTGCGCTCGCCCCGGATCGTCAGGCGGTCCCCCTCGACGCTCACCTCCACGTCCTTCGGGTCAACCCCAGGGAGGTCAGCACGGACGACGTACTCATCCCCTCGGACGAACGACTCTACCGCCGGCGCGAGCGGGCGCTCAAACGGCCGAACCCACCAGCGATCCTCCTCGCCGAAGAAACGGGCAAACAAATCATCAATCTCGTTGTGCAAGGCTGTCAGTTCGGCAAAGGGACGCCAAGGAGCTAAGGCCGTCATCGTCGCTTCACCTCCTTTCTGAAAAGGATTAGCCGCAACGCGGCGACCGCCCAAATAATCACGCTCTTTGAAGTTTCAAGGGGCCATCCTGCAAGATTTTTGCTTCCCGCCCGAGCTTGCTCCCAGGCGAGCAGGACGGACCCGCGCTCACATGCGCGCATTGATCGCTGGGGCCGCCAGCTTAAGCACAGTAACCGGGAGCGCGGACGTGAACTCGTATTGGGCGGCCTCCGGTCCCGGAACAGAAGCGGTCACTACGCCAAAGAATCTATCGTCGATAAAAAACAAAAACGTTGCCGTACGGCTCACCGCCTTTGCCGAAATCACGCCCCCGCCCTTGCGAAAGGTCTTGTAACGATTGTCCCCAGATCCGGTCTTACCCCCGACTAAGGCCGGCGTCCCATCACGATGCACAAAAACTCCTCGCAACCGCCGCGCCGTGCCCTGTTCGACGACCTCGGCCAGCGACTGTCGTAGCAAGCGGGCAACCACCGGGCTCAGTACTCGCTCACCGTTTCCAGACGCTGGTAGCAGCACCGTCTCGTACGGGGTGTCGGCGGCAAAGTGGAGTCGGCTGACCCGCAGCAGTGGCCTTCGCACGCCGTCGTTGACCAAAATCCCAACAAAGTCGGCCAAAGCAATCGGCCGATCCGAAGAGCTGCCGATCGCGGTTGCTAGGCTGGGAACCAGTTTCCCAAAGGGGAACCCGAGTCGCTGCCAGTAGGGCGTCATGCGGGCGAAGGCGTCCTGCTCGATGCGAATCCGCAGGCGCAAGTCCTGCGCACGGCGATTCTTGGGCCGCAGTAGCCAGCTTGACACGAGATTCCGAACGGCCGTGCTTCGCTCCACCACCACGTCCCACGGCATCGTGGGCTCGCGAAACAGCTCCCCGGCGAGCCAAACATCAACCGGGTGTCGGCCTAGAAGATAACCGAAGTCAGCCAGGTTCAGCCGCGGGTTCCTATAGGCTCGAAACAGTCGTCCAACATCAACACCCTCGGGGAACGCACCGCGACGTTGCAGCCAGCGCTCAAGCTCCGGCTCTGTCGAACCGATGTTCCACGCAAAGAACAACACGGCTAGGTGCCTCGGGCTTTGCGATTTCGAGCCCAGCAGCCGGTGAACCACATCACCCTCGCCGTGACGGCGGAAACGCCAATACGACCGGCGCAAGTGCTGCAAGGCCTCGCCCTCGGCAATCTCCTGCAGCATGCGCTGGCGCACAGGGTGCCGGGGGTCCGTCAGCACGGCCTGCACGTTGTAATTCAGCCGAGCCTGGTGATACCGCACCAGGTCGCGCATCAGTCGGATGAACACCAAGTTCGTGGATCGGCGCAGCGCTTCCCGCACTGACAAAATGCGCGAATCGTCGGACCGGTCAAAGTTGCTAAAGGTGTGCACACCGCCGCCAGTAAAAAACACCTCTCCAGGACTGGCGGAATACCTGCGCTCCAGTGCCCGATTCAGGATGCCCTCCAAGTCGATCGTTGGCTCCCTAGAAAGCTCTCCTGCTACCCATTGGGTTAGGGGGTCAGGTCCAAGTTTGGCGAGCTCGATGAGCTGCGCCGGTTCGCGGCCATGCAGGTCCTTATAGAGCTCCTCAACGATCTCTAGGTAGTGCGCGAGGGTCCGGGCTTTGGCCGTACTTCCGAGTTCGAGCTTCACACCGTCATTGATGTCGAACGGCTGGTCCAAATTGTCGGCGTGAACGCGGGCAACATTCCCCTGCGGAGTTCGTTCGAACAACAGTAAGCTATAAGTCACGCGACTCGGGTCGCCGGAGCGCAGCAACCGTTCGGCCTTTAAGCCCTTGGCACTCACAAATTCCGGCGACTTCAGGTCCAACAGCAGTTGCGTCACCTGCTGCTGAAGCTCGGTATCCACAGTGCTGTCCGCGGTCAAGTGCAGTTGGTGAAGGTCATAAACGTTGGAAATCCCCAACAGACGCATCAGGTGGGTTCGTAGCGCGTTCACGCCTTTCCGCTCGATCAGTGGTGGAGGTTCCGCGGGCTGAACTCCAGGAGAAAACTCGACCTGAACAGCACGGACACTCCTCGCAAAATCCGGATGGAGTTTCCCTTCCCGCACAAGCAACTCCAAGTAACCATGGGCACGTTCCTCGAGTTGCTGGCGATGATTCAGCAGGTAGTCCGAGGGGGCGCGCACTGCGGACAACAGCAAGAGGACTTGCTTGAACGCCTTCGCGCGCTCGATCGAGCTGTGGGGTAGGGAAAGTTGCTGCAGCACATCCTCAAGCTCGACACCGAACCATGCGCGCAAACCCTCTCCCAAGCCGTTCACCTCGCCGACACCCGGTACAGCCGCCAACGGCAACGTGTTCAAATAGTCGAGGATAATTTGACGGCGCGATAGCGTGGTATCCTCCCCGAGACGGTAAGCTTTAAGCGACGCCGCCACAATCTGCCGCAGTTTCTCACCTGCCCCGGCGGTTCGGCCCTCTGGAGAGTGGCGAAACTTTTCCAACTGCACCGCGAGAGTGCTGCCCCCCTGCAAATCCAGCCTAAACCCCAAACGACGACCGATATAGGACACCGTCGCATGGGCCAGGCGATCCCACTCGACCGCAGGGTTGCTCCGCGGGTCTCTAGGATTGAGGAGCTCACGGTTCTCAATAAACAGCAGCGCTTCGATCACGTCGCGCGGAATTTCCTCGAAGGCCTGAAACACTCCGCGCCGGCTGGTCGCGTCGAGCAGCACAGTACCGTCCGAGGCCCGCAAAACGAGCCCCGCAACCGCTGGTTCCTGGTACGGAGGCGCGATACCGTTTCGGACGAGCCAGGCTAGCTGCGGAGACTGGCGAGCTTGCGCTGTAATCCGGTATCCGGCCTCATAAAGCCGGGCGATGAATTCGGGGATGCGGACATATCCTCGGCGAGCATCGAAAGGGCCGTCGACAGGGAAAGCAACCGAATCACTAATCCCCGGGGCCACGGCGAACGTTGCCTTCTTTGCGAAATCGCTGAATACGCGCGCTTGGATGGCCGAGGTTTCAAATTCGTACGCCAAAATCGCCCCGCACAAAGCGCCACACAGGAACTCGAACACCCAAGTCGCAACGAATGCTGCCGACTTGAGCCGCTTCTGACGCTCCCGCCGTGGGGAAGTCGGGCTCAGTTCAACTGTTTCCGCTAAGGGAGGCGCCGTCGTTTCCACCACCCACCCACGCTGTAGCTTGTCTGCAGCTTACTACACCGTGCCTGTTTGTACTAGCGGAACTCTCCGCCACGCTTCCAGACAGGCCCTCGGACGTGGCAGGCGACTTGGGACGAACAACGAAGACGCAAACTCACATCTTGACTCTGGGTGAGACATCGGAGTAGGCGAGCACAGTGTTCGGAGTGCACCCAGACACGACGAAACGACGTTGAGTGGGGACACGGTGAGAGATCAATACATCGAGCAACCAGACAGAGGATGGGGTTTTAAGGACCAGTTTCTACGATGGCTCGGTTTCCGCGCCATCTTTTCTGCCCTAATTCTCTCGTCGCTGCTCGCTACTTCCGAAGGACGAGCAGAAATAGGCTGTTGTCAGTTCCTAACCAACACGAACCAGCCTGGGCTTCGCTGCGCCACACTCACACGCGAGCAGTGTAACGCGCTTCGGCCTGCAGCCACGTTCTTCCGCGGGCAACGATGTGACAGGATCCGGCAACGGTGCGTTTTTCAACTGCTGCCGACCACACCCCCATCACCGATAGCGACCAAGACTCCGGTGCCAACGGCCACACCTACCGCCACGGCAGAACCCGGCGGGTGTTGCGAGGTAGCAGCCAGTCGGGCTGTCCCCTTTGGATTCTGTGGGAACGACATAACCGCCACAGATTGCTTCGGAACGTTTGGCTTTCGTGCATCCTTTTGCCCGGAATGCCGCTGCTCCAGTCATGACGGCCCAGGGTTTCAGGTAGCTCCCGGCGGATGCATCTCGCCGACCCCAACCGTGGAGCGCAGGCCAACGCCCACGCCGACTCGCATGCCATCAGTCCGCACGAAACCGCGAGCCACTCACACCCCGACTGCGACTGCCACCCCTGCGAGCGGTTGCTGTGAAATCCCGGTGAGCGCGAGCAACCCCGGCTCTTCCTTCTGTGGCAATGACATTCCACGCGCAATTTGCCTGCAGGCGTTCCCCGGGGCAACGTTTTGCCCCTCCTGCCGTTGCTCATCTCACAGTGAGACGGGATTCGGGACAAAACCTGGGCGATGTGTTCCCCAACGGCCACCGCGGGCTCCCCGACCTCCCAGGCCGCCCCGTTGACCGCCTGCTGCCCTAACCAGCCGTGCGCACATCAATCACGTTGGCGTGGAGGTAATGGTCCTGTAGGGGCTTTACCGTTAGCGTTTGCCGGCGCAGAATTTCCACCGCCTCAACAGCCGCCTCGGCACCCGCAATCGTAGTAAAGTAAGCAACCCGGCACTCTAAGGCAGACCGACGAATGGAGAACGAGTCGAGCTGCGGACCATACCCTTGCGGGGTGTTGATCACCATCTGCACCTGACCAGCGCGAATTGCGTCGACACAGTGCGGATGGCCTTCGGGCACCTTGTTTACGAGTTCCGCCGCAATCCCCTGGGCGCGCAAAAACGCCGCAGTACCGCGGGTTGCCAACAAACGAAATCCAAGGCGCTGCAGGCGACGCGCTATCCCCAGGGTAGCGAGTTTGTCTTCGTCGCGTACGCTGATGAACACCGTCCCCTCCATGGGCAGGGGGTTACCAGCGGCCATTTGCGCCTTCGCAAACGCGGCACCAAAGGTCATGTCGATGCCCATGACCTCTCCGGTGGACTTCATTTCGGGTCCCAACAAGGTGTCGACGCCAGGGAACTTCGAAAATGGGAATACGGACTCCTTTACCGACACGTGGGGCGGCACGATCTCATGCGAAATCCCGAGCTCGTCCAGAGTTTTTCCCACCATCACCCGCGCGGCCACTTTCGCGAGCGGTAGACCAATTGCCTTGCTCACAAAAGGGACGGTCCGCGAGGCCCGGGGGTTCACCTCCAACACGTACACCTCGTCACCTTTCACCGCATACTGCACGTTCATCAACCCAACCACGCCAAGTTCGAGCGCCAATTGCTCCGTTTGCCGGCGGATTTTTTCGATCACGCGGGCTGAAAGCGACATCGTCGGGAGAACACAAGCGCTGTCCCCGGAATGTACCCCGGCGCGCTCGATATGCTCCATGATGCCGCCAATCACGACGCGCTTGCTGTCGCAGAGCGCATCCACATCAAGCTCGATTGCGTCTTCCAAAAACTTATCGATCAGAATCGTTCGCCCTGGAGCGGCGTCCAGCGCCTTCTCCATGTAGCGACGCAGTCCGACGTCGTCGTACACGATCTCCATCGCCCGACCACCTAAGACATAGGACGGGCGGACCAGCACGGGATAACCGATCTCGTGCGCGATGGATAAAGCCTCGTCGACCTGCAACGCAGTGCCGTTTGGTGGTTGGCGCAAACCCAGCTTGTGGAGCATCGCGGCAAAACGCTGTCGGTCCTCGGCACGATCGATCGCATCTGGTGGCGTCCCTAAAATCTTCACCCCAGCACGTTCGAGCGGGACGGCAAGCTTCAGGGGCGTCTGTCCGCCGAATTGCACAATCACTCCGACTGGCTTTTCTCGTTGCACAATGGCGAGCACATCCTCGATCGTCAGCGGCTCGAAATACAACCGGTCGGAAGTATCGTAGTCGGTGCTCACGGTCTCGGGGTTGCAGTTCACCATGATGGTTTCGAAACCATCTTCTTTCAGAGCGAAAGCTGCGTGAACGCAGCAGTAATCAAACTCGATCCCTTGCCCGATCCGGTTCGGCCCGCCACCCAGGATCACCACCTTGGGCCGACTCGAGGGCAGCGCTTCATCCTCTCGTTCGTAAGTGGAGTAAAGGTAAGGCGTGTAAGCTGGAAACTCCGCCCCGCAGGTGTCGACCATCTTGTATACGGGCTGGATATTTTCCTCGCTCCGCCACTGACGCACCTCCTCCTCGGAAACACCGCTCAGTTGCCCGATGCGCACGTCGGAAAAGCCGAGTTCTTTTGCCCTCCGCAGGGTTGTCGCGGACAGTCGCCCGTTGCCTCGGCCCTCTACCTTAATACGCTCCTCTGCATCCACGATTTGCTTCACGTTGGCGAGAAACCAAGGATCAATGCGGCTCAGCGCATGAACCTGCTCAACACTCATCCCAGCACGAAACGCTTCGGCCAGGTACCAAAGCCTCCGGGCGTTTGGTCGTCGCAATTTCTGCTCGAGTTCCGCTTGATTAGCCGCCGCGGGCCCGCGCCCCCGCGCATCAAACCCGTACGAGTCGATCTCTAACGAGCGGATGGCCTTTTGGAGCGATTCCTTGAAGGTTCGCCCGATCGCCATGACCTCACCCACGGACTTCATCTGGGGGCCGAGTTCGTCTTTAGCCGATGGGAATTTCTCGAAAGTGAATCGGGGAATTTTGGTGACAACGTAGTCGATCGTCGGCTCGAAGCTCGCGGGTGTTTCCCGTGTAATTTCGTTGCGGATTTCGTCGAGCGTATATCCGACGGCCAGTTTCGCGGCGATTTTCGCGATCGGGAAGCCCGTCGCCTTACTGGCCAGAGCCGAACTGCGGGAGACCCGCGGATTCATTTCGATCACTACCATCCGGCCATCTTTCGGATTGACGGCAAACTGGATGTTCGACCCACCGGTGTCCACACCGATCTCGCGGATGATGCGGATCGCGGCATCCCGCATCAGTTGATACTCTTTGTCGGTCAACGTCTGCGCCGGGGCAACAGTGATACTGTCGCCAGTATGAACGCCCATGGGATCGAAGTTCTCGATGGAGCAGATGATGACAACGTTGTCCTTCCCGTCGCGCATCACCTCCAGCTCATATTCCTTCCACCCGGCGATTGACTCCTCCAGCAGCACCTCATGCACTGGCGATGCAGACAATCCCCACTTGACCTGATCGAGGAACTCTTCCTCGGTTTCGACGAGACTGCCGCCCGTCCCCCCCAAGGTGCGCGAAGGGCGAATGATGAGCGGGAGCCCAATCTCCCTGCGGATGGCCTCCGCCTCGTCAAGACTGCGAGCATAACCCGATCGGGGCAGGTCTAACCCGATCCGTAGCATCGCCGCTTTAAAAAGGTGGCGATCTTCGGCCTTCTTGATCGCCTCGACTTTCGCGCCGATGAGCTCCACCCCATACCGGTCGAGCACTCCGGACTCTGCCAGCTCCAGGGCGATGTTCAGTCCCGTCTGTCCACCGACGGTGGGCAACAGCGCGTCCGGCCGCTCTGCAGCAATGATTTTTTCTACCATCTCCGCGGTGAGGGGCTCGACATAAGTGCGGTCGGCAAACCCCGGGTCGGTCATGATCGTGGCCGGATTGGAATTCACTAAAATCACGCGGTAGCCGTTCTCGCGTAAAGCCTTGCACGCCTGGGTTCCGGAGTAGTCGAACTCACAGGCTTGGCCGATCACTATCGGGCCAGAACCGATCAACAAGATGCTGTGGATGTCCGTCCGCTTCGGCATGAACTCGCTCTCCTACACGACAGGTTGACGATGGCGCATGACGTTGAGGAAGCGCTCGAACAGGTACGTTGCGTCGTGAGGCCCTGGTGAAGCCTCAGGGTGGTACTGAACGGAGAACAATGGCAAGCGCGCGTGCGCCAGGCCCTCCACCGTCTGGTCGTTCAGGTTCACATGGGTGAGCTCCGCGATTCCGGAAAGCGAATCGACGTCCACAGCGAAGCCGTGGTTTTGCGCCGTGATCTCGACCTTGCCCGTGGTTAGGTCCTTCACCGGCTGGTTGCCACCATGATGGCCGAACTTGAGCTTGTACGTCCGGCCACCGAGCGCGAGGGCGAGGACCTGGTGTCCCAGACAGATGCCGAAAATTGGCTTTTCCCCGATCAACTCCCGCACAATGCGCGCGTATGGACCAACATCCGGATCACCCGGGCCGTTGGACAAAAAGATACCGTCCGGGTTCCAAGAGAGGACTTGCCGCGCACTGGTTGTAGCGGGAACCACCTTCACCCGACAACCGAGCCGCACAAGATGGCGCAGGATGTTTCGTTTCACTCCATAGTCATACGCCACCACGAAGGGGCCTTGGGGATCCACCCTTTCCTCGTAGCCACCGTCAAGGCGCCAAGTTGACTGATGCCAGTCGTAGGGCGTGGTACAGCTCACTCGCTGCACTAAGTCCTGCCCGACCATGGGCCGCACTTGTCGAGCCTTTTCCACGACTTTGCGCGGGTCGCTCTCCACTGTCGACAGTACCGCCGACTGGGCGCCGCGATCGCGGATGTGACGCACAAGTTCCCGCGTATCGATGCCTTGAATTCCGGGAATTCCGTGGCGGCGCAAGTAAGCCGCAAGCGATTTCTTTGCGCGCCAATTGCTCGGCTCTTCCCAGTACTCGCGCACAATAAAGCCCTCGACCCACGGCCGGTTGGACTCGACATCCTCCTCGTTGACACCAACATTGCCAATTTCAGGGTACGTCATGCAGACCAACTGCCCGCAGTAGGAGGGGTCGGTCAAAATCTCCTGATATCCCGTCATCGAGGTGTTGAACACGATCTCGCCTGCTGCCTCGCCTTCAGCGCCGAAGGATTCCCCCTCGAATACAGTGCCATCAGCCAATCCTAAAATTGCCTTCACTGTCGCTCTCCGTTGAGCGGCTCCCCAAGCCGCCATTTGATCTCGCCATTCACAACGGTCATGACCGCCCGCCCCCGCAATTCCCAACCGAGAAATGGGGTGTTGCGAGAGCGTGAACGCAGGTCTTCCGCCTCTACACACCAAACCAAATCGGGATCGATCACCGTGACATCTGCCGGGGCCCCCACTTCAAGGGCTCCACCCGGGATGCGTAAAATGCGCGCCGGGTTGGTGCTCAGCGCGGCGATCATTTGCTTGCGGCTCCAGCCGGTTTCTCGAGCCATCGCCAACGTCAATGCCAGGGCAGTCTCCAAGCCGATGATGCCGTTGGCCGCTCGGTCGAACTCGCATAGTTTTTCGTCTTCGTGGTGCGGGGCGTGATCGGTCGCAACGCAGTCGATCGTGCCGTCAAGCAATCCTTCACGAACCGCCTGCACATCTGCTTCGGTGCGCAGCGGCGGGTTCATTTTTGCCTGCGCGTTGTATTCTGCCACCGCACGTTCCGTGAGAGAGAAATGGTGCGGCGCGGCTTCGGCAGTGACTGGCAATCCCCGACGTTTGGCTGCCCGAATGAGTTCCACAGCTCCCGCGGTACTCACGTGGGCGACGTGCAAGTGCCCGCCACTCCGCTCTAAAATTGCCAAGTCCCGCGCGAGCATGGCCTCTTCCGCAGCATTTGGAATTCCCGGCAGCCCCAGCCGAAAGGACCATTCGCCTTCGTTCATCACCCCGCCCGCCGAGAGACTCCGATCTTCTTCGTGCGCAATCACCGGAAGCCCAAACATCGACGCGTATTCCAAGGCCCGTCGCATGAGCAACCCGTCTTGCACGGGATGCCCATCATCCGAAACTGCAACAATTCCAGCCCGACGCATTTCCCCGATTTCTGCGAGTTCTTGTCCAGCAAGCCCCTTGCTCACAGCGCCGATCGGGTACACGCGGGCCGTTCCGGCAAGGCGCGCACGCTCCAGGATAAACTCGGTTACTGCAGCCGAATCGTTGACCGGCATGGTATTCGCCATACAGGCCACTGCGGTAAAACCGCCAGCAACGGCAGCCGCACATCCCGTGGCTATCGTTTCCTTGTACTCGTAGCCGGGCTCGCGCAAATGCACATGCATGTCGATGAGACCAGGGACAACCCAGAGGCCTGTGGCATCGATGACCAAGTCAGTCTTCTCCGGTTCCACGGCTCCAGCTGGAACCAACGCGGCAATTCTTCCGTTTACAATGTGAAGATCCGCCACCTTTTCGAGATCGTTAGCTGGGTCGATCACCAAGCCCCCGCGAATCCACAGACTCATTGCGTCGCCCTCCGCTCCGCGCGTCCGAGGACTGTGATCTGTTGGACGGAGCGCTTCGCCTCCCCCTCGCGGGCACCGGTGCCCAACAAGTACAGCACGGCCATGCGCACCGCGACACCGTTGCTGACCTGGTCCAAGATCACCGAGTACGGCCCATCGGCAACTTCACTCGAGATTTCGATCCCCCGGTTCAACGGGCCTGGGTGCATGACAATCACATCAGGCTTCGCCACTGCCAGATGCCGCTCGCTCAAGCAGTAATAGCGAGCGTACTCCTCAACCGACGGAATGAAATGCCCTACTTGCCGCTCACGCTGCAGCCGGAGAAGCATGATCACGTCGGCGTTGTGTACCGCCTCGCGCAAGTCCGTCGTCGTATGGGCGTAGGCCGCGCACTCGGGCGGGAGCAGTGTTCTCGGCCCCGCAAGTCGCACTTCGGCTCCAAGGGCACGCAAGGCATAGAGGTTCGACCGCGCTACACGACTGTGCAGAATGTCGCCAATAATCGCAACAGTTAAGCCATCAAGTCGCTCTTTTCGCTCGCGAATCGTCACTAGGTCCAACAAAGCCTGCGTGGGATGCTCGTGGGCTCCATCCCCTGCGTTAATCACCGCACAATCGACGTACTTCGCTAACAGGTGAGCCGCACCCGCGCTGGGATGCCGCAAAACCAATACGTCGGGGCGCATCGCTCCGAGATTGCGCGCTGTGTCCAGCAGGCTCTCCCCTTTTGCAGCACTGCTCCCAGTTCCACCGAGACTGATAAAATCGGCGCTCATTCGCTTGGCAGCGATTTCAAAGGAGACACGCGTGCGGGTGCTCGGCTCGAAGAACGCGCCAATGACCGTCTTGCCACGCAACGTCGGCACCTTTTTTATCTCGCGTTCGGAGATTTCCTTAAATGAAGCGGCGGTATCCAAGAGAAAGAGAATTTCCTCGCGCGTGAGCCCTTCGAGCCCGAGCAAGTGACGCCTCAGGAAAGCCATTTCACTCCCCCTGCCGCACCAGGGCGACTTCGTCCACACCATCGCTTTCCACGAGCCGCACCTGGACCTCCTCGTCGAGCGCCGTGGGCATGTTCTTGCCCACGTAATCAGCACGGATGGGTAACTCCCGATGCCCGCGGTCCACCAACACACAGAGTTGCACGTTGCGCGGCCGGCCAAGATCCATCAGCGCATCGAGGGCCGCACGTGCAGTGCGCCCGGTGAACAATACGTCGTCGACCAAGACCACACGCTTATCGTCCACAGGAAAGTCGACCTTCGTCCCCTTCACTTGCGGCTGTTGGCGGCTGCGGCTCAGGTCGTCGCGATACAAGGTGATGTCCATAATCCCTGTGGGAACGGTCGTCCCATCAATCTCGGTAAACTTTCGCTTGAGCCGTTCTGCCAAATGCACCCCTCTCGAGCGAATCCCAATGAGCACCAAGTCTTCCACGCCCTTGTTCCGCTCGACAATTTCGTGGGCAATGCGCGTGAGGGCACGGTCGATGCCGCGAGCATCTAAAACGACACGCCCCCCTCTCATGGCCACCTCGGAGGCAAAAAAAAGCCCCCACGATTCGCGGGGGCCACGTCTGTGTCGGTTAGGCTTGCTTGAAAATTCGTCATCGATTTTCCTTTCTGGCCTCACAGGACCAGATTAAAGGACCGCGTCAACGCTTAGACCTTGTATCTGCGGCGCCGAGCAGTGTCAACTGGCAGAGCGCGCGTTGAATCGGTTCATTGCAACTTCGACGCCTTGAGAGAGCACGGTCTCGACAGCGTCCGCCGCCCGCTCAATCGCCTCGTCAATCACGGGCCTCTCCGCCCGGCTGAATGGGCTCAGCACGAATTCCACGATATCTCCATGCTTGGGCTGGCCAATCCCGACTCGAATTCGGGGCACCAACTCGCTCCCGACCGAGGCCAGGACGGAGCGCAACCCCTTATGACCACCGTCGGACCCCTGTTTTCTCACCCGAATCTTTCCGAGCGGGAGCGCAACATCGTCGAGCACGACCAGGAGCTGCTCAGGACGGAGCATCCACCGTTTCAGCCCTTCACGGGCTGCAACCCCAGAGCGGTTCATGAACGTTCGGGGCTTACCCAAAATGACCTCTTGGCCAACGATTCGCCCCTGTCCGTAAAGCAAGGATGGAAGGCGCTGGCGCAACACAATCCCATGCCTTCGACACAACGCGTCGACGACTTCGAAGCCCACGTTGTGCCGCGTACCAACGTATTCCTCCCCCGGGTTCCCCAAGCCCAGGACCAGCCACTGTGCTCCCGCCGGCCCTTCAATCACATTTCCTCCAACGAGGTGTTTTGCATCTCGCCGTGAATATTTTCTGGCGCACTGCGTCGACTGTCCGTGCAGCCGAAGCGGATCCCCCTCCGCGAGCTGCTGAGCTGGTGGGTGCCTCCCCCCGCCCACCAGCTCGCCCCTCCCCTCCTCGCAACCCCCGGGGCCGAGCAACCGGCCCCGGGCCTCTCCCGCAAACCGCTGCTCATCTGGCTTCCCTCTGCGGGCTCAAAATCGTTCCCGCAAACGGCACCAGCCAACTGACCCGTTGCCGCGCTTTCCAGCGCGAAAGTCGCTGCTGCCATGCCCGCCAGCCTTCAACTGCTTCCCTCTCTTCCCACCAGTGGCAAAGCGAGGCAAAGTCCGGGGCGCTCCAGAGGATGAGCGCCTCTCCTGGCCGCATTGGCACCGAGTAGGCGCCGACAAGCGAGATCGATCGCAATTGAAAAAGGGGGCGCAAAACGAACTCGACCTCTTCGAAAAACTGGGGCAAGGAGCCCGGAGGCAGAACATATATCTGCTGCTCCGTTACCCAGCCTCTCACTTCTCTTGCTAGGATGTCAGAGCGAGTTGGGCAGAACGCGGCCGGCGCCAAAATCCGGTCGAACCCGCCGCGTCGATAGCGGACCATCGCCGACCACCACGGCCGCAAGTGCGTATCCTGCAGCGAGGGGTCAAACTGCCGTGCCAGCGACTGCGCCCAGTGGCCCCAACCGTCTATCTCCCACAAGTTCACCACCCGCGGCCAACGAGATGTGCTTCCGATCACCTGCCAGGTACATACCAAACGAGATACTTTGTTCTCCTCGGAATAACGAGCTCGCTCCAATACTGCGGCCATGTACGGTCTCGCGCCGTCACCCCGAATTTCGATGGTTTCGTGCAGGTAAATCATCACGCCGGGTAAGCCGAACCACAGAATCTTTCCGAGGGCAACTCACCATCGTCGAAATCGGCACTCCCAGGTGGCGACCTCAGTCCAGGAGTCCGCCTGCGCTCGAGCCACCCGCGGCACGACCACCGAGCGAACGAACCACTGCATTCATTGCTCACGCGCACCCTTTTTGGCCGGAGCACTCGGGGAGTGCTTCGGATGGCGTAAGGGGCAATCTCAAAGTCTTGGTTGCTGAACACCAAGCCCTGCTCTACATGCGGCGCATGAGCCAAGGCAGTGAACAGAGCCTACCGTTCGACACCTTTGCCGCCGCGCTCCCACTCGAGGCACGCGGAGTGGCTAAGGCGATTGGTCAAAAGCTTTTCGAAACCCGCACCATTATCATCTGCGGAGAAATCACCATGCCGCTTGCCCATGCGATTACCGCACAGGCTTTGGCGTTGGCGGCAGTCTCCGATGATGACATTACTGTGATCGTTCATTCGCCCGGCGGGCACGTAGAGTCAGCGGACACGATTTTCGATATCCTTACCTTCATTCGTCCGCGGGTGCGGATGATCGGCACCGGCTGGGTGGCCAGCGCTGGTGCGCACATCTTCCTAGCCGCGGACAAACCCGATCGCTTTTGCCTGCCCAATACTCGCTTCCTCTTGCACCAACCCGCGGGCACAGCTGGCGGAAGGGCAACCGACCTGGAAATCGAGGCGCAGGAAATCCTCAAGATGCGGGCTCGGCTGAGTCGGATTATCGCGGAGAAGACCGGGCAGCCCCTCAAACGGGTGGAGCGAGACACCGAACGGAACTTCTGGATGTCCGCGGAGGAAGCGCTCGAGTACGGGCTGGTAAGCAAAATTATTCGCTCGATCGACGAACTGACCCCCAAAAAGTGACGGCTGTTCCATGCCAGCGGGGCTTGGAGCGCTCCTGGCGAGCCTGGCTTTCGTCCTTCTCCTGCGCCTAAAAGGTATCGCCCCCTACGAAACAGAATTCTCGTCCCGCCTCCGCCAGGCAGCAGCGTTTTGCCTGTGGGTTTCTGTACTCGCACTTGTCGTCTTTTGGCCGGTCTTTTCCTTTCAAGAACACGACATTTCGCTGATCGATCACGGAGCGTTCCCTCTGCTATTCCTGAACCACTTTGTTCTCGCGCTTTTTTTGCTCCTTTGGTGGGGGTTCCGCAGAGATGAAACGCGCTCATTCGAGACACTCGCCGCCTTTTTATTTTTGCGCTGGGACCGGTCCCTACTCCGCACGCGTGTCCTTGTAGGCCTCTTCGGTGGATTCGTTGCTTGGGTTGCGACTCTTGCCGCGGTGGGGGTGTTCGCCGGAATCTGGCTGGAAACCACGAAGACACCGCCCCCAGAGGTTCCTGAAGTGTTCGTGTGGATTGTAGGCCTCTCCTACAGCCAGAAGGCGGCCATCATTTTGATCGCCATGACCATTGAAGAGGCTTTTTTTCGCGCCTTTCTGCAGCCGCGCCTCGGGCTTTTGATGTCGAGCCTCTGCTTTGCCCTAAGCCACTTTAGTTACGGATTGCCTTTAGCGGTGTTCGGCGTATTCGTCGTCTCCCTCCTTTTTGGCTTGCTGTTTCGTTGGGCAAAACACTTGCTGCCGAGCATTATGGCCCACGGCGTCTTCGACGCTGTACAACTCTTCCTTGTGCTACCCTGGGCGCTTGAACACAGCGGCTATCTTTGACCCAGGGACACACTCTCCGGCGCGATTCGCAAGACACAACGGGGCTTGGCAGGGCTGCGGTTATGAGGAAGGACTACGCCATGACCAAAGCCACCCAATCGATAGCAACCATGGACGGCAACGAGGCCGTTGCCTCCGTTGCCTACCGGCTTAGCGAGGTGATCGCAATTTATCCGATCACGCCCGCCTCGCCCATGGGCGAGTGGGCAGACGAGTGGGCAGCCAAAGGCCGAACAAATCTTTGGGGTGCCGTGCCGCGCGTGATCGAGCTGCAATCCGAGGCTGGGGCAATCGCGGCGATTCACGGGGCAATCCAAACCGGGACGTTGGCCACAAGTTTCACAGCTTCACAGGGGTTGCTGCTGATGATCCCGGACATGTTCAAAATAGCGGGAGAACTGACTCCCTTTTGCCTGCATGTCGCTGCGCGCACCGTCGCCACCCACGCTCTTTCGATCTTTGGTGATCACTCAGACGTGATGGCTTGCCGCGCAACCGGGTTTGCCTTGCTGTGTAGCTCCTCGGTACAGGAAGCGCAGGATCTGGCCTGCATCGCCCATTGCGCCACCTTAGAGAGCCGGATTCCGTTCCTCCACTTTTTTGATGGCTTTCGCACTTCCCATGAAATCGCCAAAATTTATGTGCTGAGCGACGACGACCTGCGGGCACTGGTCCCAGACGGTGCCATCGCAGCCCACCGAGCTCGCGCCCTAACGCCCGACCGACCTGTACTTCGCGGCTCCGCGCACAACCCCGACACGTACTTTCAGGCCCGCGAAGCCGTGAACCCATTCTACGACGGCCTGCCCAACGTGCTGGAAAGCGTGATGGCCCGATTCGCGGCCCGAACTGGCCGCAACTACAGGTTGTATGACTATTACGGGCACCCGGAGGCAGAGCGCGTGATCGTGGCCATGGGCTCTGCCTGCGAAACAGCTTCAGAGGTTGTCGACCGATTCACCGCGAGGGGGGAACGCGTGGGTCTAATGCGCGTGCGCCTCTTTCGACCTTTTTCCGCCCTGGCGTTTTTGCGCTCCCTGCCGAAGACTGTGCGCGCGATCGCCGTACTCGATCGCACAAAGGAGCCCGGCGCCGGCGGCGAGCCCCTGTACCAAGAAGTTGCCACCGCACTGGTGGACCACTGGACGACCGAGTTTCCTTCGCAGCCGCTCCCTTCGCTGACGGGGGGACGATACGGGCTTGCGTCCAAAGAGTTTACGCCAGAGATGGTCCAGTCCGTCTTCGCCGAGATGCGCCAGGAGCCACATCGGAAACGCTTCACCGTGGGGATCGTGGACGACGTCACCCATCTTTCCCTGCCCGTGAGCGAACAGCCGGAGCCGGAGCCCCAACACGTCTGGCGCGGCGTGTTTTACGGCCTCGGGTCGGATGGAACCGTAAGCGCCAACAAGAATTCGGTGAAAATCATCGGCGAACGAACGCCGCTCTTCGTGCAAGCCTACTTCGTTTATGACTCAAAAAAGGCTGGCTCGGTTACGGTTTCGCATTTGCGTTTCTCGCCACAACCAATTCGCTCGGCCTACCTAATCCGTGAAGCCAACTTTGTTGCCTGCCATCGTTTTTCTCTGCTCGATCGCCAAAACCTTCTCGAAGTTGCCGCGCCGGGCGCCACGGTATTGTTAAACGCGCCCTTTCGGCCTGACGAGGTGTGGAACGAGCTCCCTCGGGAAGTTCAGGACATCGTACTGGAACGCCAACTACGAGTTTTCACTGTCGACGCCCAGGCACTCGCGAACCGCTTCGGACTTGGGGGGCGTATCAACACGATCATGCAAATTTGTTTCTTCAAATTGACGAACCTGCTTACTTTTGAAGAGGCATTCGAGGCCATACAGCAGGCAATCTTCGAAACCTATGGCCGCTTCGGCGACAGCATCGCCACACGCAACGTGAGCGCGGTCCGTGCAGCCGTGGATCAATTGCATGCAGTTCCCGTCGGCGAGGAGAATAGTAAGCGCCGTTGCCAAGCACCGAACGTGGAGGACCCCCGGCCATTTGTCCGGCGTGTTACTGCTGCCCTCCTTGCCGGCTTGGGGAATCGGTTGCCCGTTAGCGCATTTCCGGTCGACGGCACTTGGCCCACGGGTACAGCGAAATGGGAGAAGCGGAACATCGCGCTTGAAATTCCGGCTTGGGACCCGCAGGTCTGCATTCAATGCAACAAATGCGCGTTGGCTTGCCCGCACGCGGCAATTCGCGCCAAGGTCTATCCGAGCGAGGCCCTCGAAAAAGCGCCGCCCAGCTTCCTGTCCGTGCCTTACAAGGGGCACGATTTCCCGGGGTGGCACTATACGATTCAAGTTGCACCCGAAGACTGCACAGGTTGCCGACTTTGCTATGCAATCTGTCCCGCGAAAGATCGCAGCAACCCGCGGCACAAGGCATTGGAAATGGTGCCGCAGCTCAGCCGCCATGCGGAAGAACGCAACAACTACGACTTCTTCTTGTCCCTGCCCGATCCTGACCGCACCACACTGCAGATCGATATCAAAACTTCACAGTTTTTAGAGCCCCTGTTCGAGTATTCTGGCGCCTGTGCGGGTTGCGGAGAAACGCCGTACATCAAGCTTCTCACCCAGCTTTTTGGCGATCGCCTCCTGATTGCCAATGCAACAGGTTGCTCCTCCATTTACGGCGGCAACCTCCCAACCACCCCGTACACCGTCAACCCCGACGGCAGAGGCCCAGCATGGTCAAACTCGCTGTTCGAAGACAACGCCGAGTTCGCGCTCGGCATGCGGCTTGCGCTCGACCACCTGGCCGACTACGCACGCCTGCTCTTGCGCCAACTCGCCACGGCCGTTGGGCACGAGCTCGCCGACGCGATCTTACACGCCAAACAGAGCACCGAGGCAGACATTGCAGAGCAAAGGTTTCGGGTGAGCGAACTTCGTCGCCGATTGGCGCAGCGCCCGGAACCTGCAGCCAAGACTCTCAGCGAGCTTGCCGACTATCTGGTGCGAAAAACGGTCTGGGCCGTTGGCGGTGACGGCTGGGCATACGACATCGGCTTTGGCGGCCTGGACCACGTGCTCGCATCGGGCGCTGATGTGAACATCCTGGTTCTCGACACCGAAGTATATTCAAATACCGGCGGGCAGCAATCCAAAGCCACCCCGCTCGGCGCCGCAGCGAAATTTGCCATCGCGGGCAAGTCGACCCCTAAGAAGGACCTCGGAATGATCGCTATGGCGTACGGCCATGTGTACGTCGCGCGCCTGGCATTCGCCGCGCGGGATCAGCACACCCTGCGCGCGTTTTTAGAAGCCGAATCGTACGCGGGCCCCTCATTGCTCATCGCATACAGTCACTGCATTGCTCATGGCTACGACCTGGCCTACGCCGGCGAGCAGCAGCGTCGTGCTGTGCAATCCGGATACTGGCCCATTTACCGGTTCGACCCCCGCCGCATCCCCCGCGGGGAAAACCCACTGCAGATCGACATGCCGGAGCCGCGCCTCCCCCTGCACGAATTTACCTACCAGGAGACGCGCTTCCGCATGGTCGAGCAACTCGACCGCGAGCGCTTCCGCAATCTCCTACAGCGTGAGCAAGAAGAAATTATGCAACGCTTCCGACTCTACGAGCAAATCGCCCGAATCAAGGTGCCGCAATTCAACGCTCAGGAGCCTACAGGAGGGCATTCATGATCGAGCTACGTACGAACTACTTAGGGATCTCCCTCGAACACCCGATTATGCCAGGCGCGTCCCCGTTGGTGGACGATCTCGACACCGTTCGCCGACTCGAGGATGCTGGTGCAGCCGCAATCGTGATGCATTCGCTATTCGAGGAACAGATCGAGCTCGAGGAGCAAGGTACCGTGTGGAGCATGGAAGGTCACGCGGAGGCTTATGCGGAAGCGTTGTCTTACTTTCCGCGTCCTGACGTGTTTGCCCTAGGCCCCGACCAGTACCTCGAACAAATCCGCCGCATTAAGGCAGCCGTGAACATCCCGGTGATTGCCTCGCTCAACGGTGTCACGCCAGCGGGCTGGTTGCGGTACGGCGAACTGATCGAGCAGGCGGGGGCAGACGCCCTGGAACTCAACATTTACCACGTGCCCACCGATCCAATGGAGACGGCCGAAGCCGTGGAGCGCCGCGTGCTCGATGTGCTCCACGCGCTACGGCAGCGCACGAGAATCCCAATCGCGGTGAAACTCTCCCCCTTTTACTCTGCGCTAGCCTCGTTCGCGAATCGGCTAGCCCAGTCTGGTGCACAGGGACTCGTGCTGTTCAATCGCTTTTACGAACCGGACTTTGACATCGAAGCACTGGAGGTCGTGCCGCGACTACGCCTCTCGGAGCCAGGGGAGTTGCTCTTACGTCTGCACTGGCTGGCGATTTTACGACCCCAGATCCATGTCTCCCTCGCCGCGACCGGAGGAGTCCACTCGGCTACCGACGCAATCAAGGCCCTGATGGCCGGCGCCGATGTTGTCCAACTCGTCTCCTGCCTCCTGCAATTCGGGCCGCAGTATTTGACCAAGATCCTGCGCGATGTGCAGCGCTGGATGCAGGAACATGGCTACTCGTCCGTTGGCGAACTGCGGGGCTGCCTCAGTTTGGCGCGCTGTCCAAACCCTTCTGCGTTCGAGCGCGGCAACTACATGCGGCTCCTGCAAACGTGGTCCTACTAGAGGCTGTGTTCCAACTCCTGGATCTGTCCGGTTATTTCTCGTCGAGCTCCGTGATTGCCGCCCACTCGCGCGGGCGGTTTTGCAGCAATGCCCGGCAGCGGAGCAAAAAGAATCGGGCCGCTGGATCGCTCGTAGGCCCATTGGCCAGCAGGGCGAACTCCTCTGCGGCTCGCTGGAACTCGCCCCGCCGGTAGGCGCTCAACGCAAGCTCGAATTGACGGCAAGCCGCACGCTTTCCCTCGTCCAAGGCCGCCTCACCTTCGGCCATGAGCTCGAAGATACGAACCGGTTGTTCGCGCCCTTTAACGCGAACGGTGTCGATTTCGCGAATCAGAAACTGATCTCCTAGAGCCTGTGCTGTCGCCTCCGTGAGGAGGATGCGCGTCCCGTAGATCTTGTTCAGCCCTTCCAGTCGTGCAGCGAGGTTGACGTTATCTCCGACTACCGTGAGGCTCAAATGCTCCGTGGAACCCATGTTTCCGAACACCACCGGTCCAGAGTTGATGCCGATCCGCACCTGTAGCTCGGGCCAGCCCTTTGATCGCCACTTCGCACGCAGGTGTTGCACGCGATCCTGCATCGCCAATGCGGCGCGGCAGGCCTTGGCGGCGTGGTCGAGTTGCGGGAGCGGCACACCCCAAACGGCCATGACCCCATCCCCTATGTACTTGTCGAGCATGCCCTCGTGGGCAAATACAACGTCGGTCATTGCGCCGAGATAGGAGTTCAGCAACACAACGAGCACCTCTGGTGCTAGTTGCTCCGACAGGGACGTGAAGTCCTTCACGTCGGAGAACAGCACCGAGCACTCGACCTTTTCTCCTCCCAGTTTCAAACGCTCCGGATGCTCGCTCACCAACTGCGCGGCCGCAGGACTCAAATACAACTCCAGTGCGCGGCGGATTTTACGCCGCTCTCGCTCTTCCCAAAGATACCGGTGTACAGTTCCAGAGATCAGTGCGAGCACGGCCGCGAGCGTGGGCCAGAGCACCGGCACCACCAAGCCGTGTCGGCGCAAAAGCACCTCGCAACCCAGCCCGTAAAGGCCAACGATCGACACCGCGGTGAGCGCCCCCGTCAAGCCGCGCAGACGCACCACGAGCCATCCAATCATCGAAGCGAGCGCCAACCACGCCAGGGCCTCCGCCAATCCGCCCCACCAGGGGTCGATCAGAAAACGATTTTGGAGAACGTTGTCGATGACATTGGCGTGGATCTCCACGCCAGGAAACGCGGGGTCGAAGGGCGTGACCCTCTGGTCGTATACTCCCGTGGCAGTCACCCCGACGAGCACGATTTTGTCCCGAAGCCCGTCAGGCGCCACTCGGTCCCGCAGCAAGTCGGCTGCGGAAATATGCGGAAAGGTTTGCCCCGCACCCCGAAAATCGATTCGTAACGCCCCCATCCGATCCACAGGCAAGCGTTGATTTCCAAGCGCCAGCTCCGCCACACCGGTGCCATTCACCTGCACACGCGCACGGCGGCCGGTTGCTTGCCGAAGCGCGGCAATCGAGAGCGGTGGCACAAGCTGATCCCCATAACGGACAACCAAAGCGGCACGCCGGATCGTGCCGTCTCCGTCAGGGATCAGATTGAAGTAACCAAGATCCTTGGCTGTACGAGTCAAGGGTAGGAGGTTCGGGGTGAGCGTTGGTATTTGCACGCCGCGCGGGGGCAAGCGTTCTAAGCCTAATGGGCTCTGCACCCGAACGAAATCATAGGGGCGAACCAACTCAGAAAGTGCCGAAGGGGCGGGCCGTTCGAAGTCAAAGAAGTAACCGAGCACAAACAGCGGCGATTCCGCCAGTGCTTGAACCAACGCGCCGTCCTCTGCCTCACCGCCGGGATGCAGCGAAGGTTCCGACTGCACAATGTCGATAGCCACGACCCGCGGATTGGCTGCAGCAATTTTTCGGAGCAATGTTGCCACAACGTTCCGTGGCCATGGCCATCGCCCTAACTGCTCGATGCTGGCATCATCGATGGCAACAATGCGGATATCCGGGTGGGGCGGGCCTCCGCCTCCGCGGGCATTCAGGCGGTAGTCGGTAATTCTCTCTTCGAGCAAACCGAGCTGCCCGCATCCAGCGATTCTCACTGCCGCCAGCGCTAAGGCTGTCAAGAGACTTGCCCAAAAAGCACCGAACTTTCCTCGCAACATCACCGACCGTCACAGCCGGCCGCCGCGGGTCATCCGCTCCAAGTCTAGGAGTTCGTCCACTTCAGCCGAGCTCAGCTTGCCCTCCGCCAACAAGACCTCGCGAATCGACGCATTACGCTCCAGGGCGATCTTGTACAGGCGCGCCGCCTCGTCGTACCCAATGCGCGGCGCAATCACAGTGATGAGAGCCAGCGACTGCTCTGCATGCTCGTGGCAACGCCCGCGGTTTGCCTGGATGCCGCGCACACACTTCTCGGCAAGCAACGCTGCTGCGTTCCCGAGAAGTTCCAAACTTTCGAGCAGGGCATACGCAATGATTGGCATCATTGTGTTCAGTTCGAGATTGCCGTTCACCCCAGACACCGCAATCGTCACATCGTTCCCAAGTAGCCGCGCGCACACCATGTTCACCGCCTCCGGAATGACGGGGTTGACCTTGCCCGGCATGATACTCGAGCCAGGCTGAATCGCGGGCAGCTCGATTTCCGCGAGGCCCGTGCGTGGTCCGGAGGCGAGCAGGCGCAGGTCGTTGCAAATCTTCATGAGTCCCACCGCCACCGTGCGAATTGCCCCTGAAAGCTCCACCGCCGCGTCGCGCTGCTGCAAAGCCTCGAACGGGTTCTTCGCCTCGGAGAACATCAGCCCTGTAAGCTGCCGCAGTTCGGTGATAACTCGCCGCCGAAACTCGGGATGAGCATTGAGACCCGTGCCTACTGCAGTGCCCCCGATGGCAAGCTCGGCAATGTGTGGCCGCGTATTTTCCAAGCGGCCGATCCCGTGGCGGATTGTGCTTGCGTAACCGGAAAACTCCTGCCCGAGGGTCAAGGGCACCGCGTCTTGCAAATGGGTGCGTCCCGCCTTGACCACGGAGGCAAACTCCTCCGCCTTTTGCTCGAATGCAGCGGCTAATTCACGCAAGGCTGGTAGGGTGTGGCGCTCGAGCGCATCCAAGGCCGCCACGTGGATCGCTGTTGGAAACACGTCGTTGGAACTCTGGCAAAGGTTCACGTGGTCGTTCGGATGCACTGCCTCGCGATCTGCGCGGCTGCGCCCCAAGAGCTCGCGGGCACGCGTAGCAATCACCTCATTCGCGTTCATGTGAGTGGAAGTTCCCGAGCCCGTTTGAAAAACATCGAGAACAAATTCCTTATCCAGCTTGCCCTCGGCGACTTCCAGGGCCGCGCGTTCGATGGCTTCGCCTAGGGGGCGGGGAAGCAGTTGGAGGCTGGTATTCACGCGCGCGGCTGCTGCCTTGATTAGGCCAAGCGCCCAAATGAAGCGGCGGGGAAAACGCAACGCAGAGATCTGAAACGCCTGCCGAGCACGCTCCGTCGAGGCGCCGTAGTAGGCGTCCTCGGGAACCGTAACTTCTCCC
This sequence comes from Candidatus Binatia bacterium, assembly GCA_026415395.1. Classification (NCBI taxonomy): domain Bacteria; phylum Candidatus Binatota; class Binatia (SeqCode); species Binatia bacterium. The sequence goes on from JAOAHD010000010.1 coordinate 183,374, forward strand.
ATGGAGTCGCGTTCCCTACGCACGTCTGCCATCGCTTTCAGCCCGCCGTTCAGTACTGGATCAACGACAACACCCTGCGGGGAGCCAATCGCTCACGGCCACCGAGTGCCGTCAGCTCGATCACAAATGCACATGCGACCACTTCACCACCAAGGCGCTCCACCAACTCGCAAGCCGCACTCGCCGTGCCGCCAGTGGCCAACAAGTCATCCACGATCAACACCCGCGTCGGGCTGCCAAACGCATCCCGATGGATCTCAAGGGCGTCCGTCCCGTATTCCAGCTCGTAGGCGGCGCGGATTTTCTCAGCCGGAAGCTTGCCCGGCTTTCTTACCACCGCCAGTCCAGCACGCAAAGCGTACGCCACGGCGGCGCCAAAAATAAACCCTCGCGACTCGATCCCGAGCACCATGTCCACCGCCCCGGCGTAAGGGGCGGCGAGACAGTCCACCGCCGTGTGGAAAGCAGGCCCGTGAGCCAGCAGCGGCGTCACATCGCGGAAGATGATGCCAGGCTTGGGAAAGTTTGGAACGTCACGAATCCACTTGCGGAGGTCCGCAACAGTGAGTTCACCGGTCATATGGAATCGTCTCTACCAGAACGCATTCCATGCCAACAAGCACGCGGCTAACCGCCCCATGCCTGCGTGCGCCGAGGTTCTACTAAAGGTGCTCGAGGCAAGAGTAGCAACGGGTCGAGAAGAGCGTTGTCGTGCCGAACCTCGAAGTGCAAATTCGGGCCGGTGGCCTTTCCGGTCTCTCCCACCAGGGCAATCGTTTGTCCCTTGCGGACCTTTTGCCCCTCTCGCACCAGGTGCGCCTGGTTATGCGCGTAGAGCGTCACCAAACCGCCCTTGTGCGCGAGCATGATTGTCTTCCCATAACCGCGCAACTCGCCCGCAAAGATGACTTCCCCATCGGCCGCAGCCAACACCGGGCTTCCTGCCGGAGCGTGAATGTCCACGCCGGCATGGAACCCACTCTCCCGTTGGCCGTAGTACGAGGACAGCACCCCGTTCGGTACAGGCCAACGCAATTGCCCCTGCCAGCGTGCAAGCACCCAGCGAGCCGCAGCCTTCGGCAGAGGAGTTGCCAATCGACCGTTTGCCAGCCCGGCAGCGGAGGAAGAAACTCTCTTAGGGATTCGCAACTCTTGGCCCGCTTGAATGCAGTTCGGGTCGTCTAATCCGTTCACTCGAGCGAGCTCTGCAACGGACACGCCAAAGCGTGCCGAGATCGAAGACAACGTGTCTCCCGGCCGCACTCGATAAACAAGACTGGCGCCACTGCACCCGCAGGAGACCATCACTGCTACGACCAAGAGGCGAGCCGCCTTCGGATTCTTTACCGCTTCCACCCACGCACCAACACGGAACGCCATGGTACGTCCTAGCCGACTGTGTTCGGGGACGTACTTTGTACCTCTTTTGGGCACCCTTGTCCTGTGGAAAGTGACGGCGCCTGGGGCGGCGTCGAACGTTCGCAAGATATTGCCCGGGGCCGCTCAGCGCGTTCCGGCCACCGCCGCCTTACGGCCACGGCACCTGGAGGGTCGCAAGGCGCTGCAATGAAGCGTAATTCGTCAGGTCCAAGTGCAACGGCGTAATCGATATGTACCCAGCGTGGACCGCCGCGAAGTCAGTGCCTTCGGCGGCAACGTAGTTCAGTTCACCACCCCCGATCCAGTAATACTTCTTCCCCCTGGGATCGACCTTCTCCACGATTGCATCGCTGTAGCGCCGTTTTCCTTGGCGCGTCAGCAAGTAACCCTTAATTGATTGGGGAGGCCCCGGCGGCACGTTGACATTCAGTAGCGTGTCAGGAGGAAGGCCATGAGCCATCACCACCGCAGCCAAGGCCCGGCTAAATCCTGCGGCAGTGGTAAAATCAAAGTTGTCGTCGCCTAAAAGGGACACAGCGATCGCCGGCACGCCAAGCAACGTCGCCTCCATCGCTGCGGAAACGGTGCCCGAGTATGTCACGTCGTCACCGAGATTGGCACCGTGATTAATGCCCGACACAACTAAGCGCGGGCGTTCAGGCAGTACGGCATTCAGCGCCAGGTTAATGCAATCCGTCGGTGTTCCATCCACGCTGAACCGCCGCTCCGCCACCGGCTCGATCCGCAACGGCCGATGCAGGGTCAGGGCATGACTCACGGCGCTTTGATTGCGGTCCGGAGCGACCACCCACACCTCATCTAAAGTTTCCAGTGCAGCCACTAAGGCCTGCAATCCCGCTGCCGCGATTCCGTCGTCATTGCTCACTAAGATCGCCACGGCCGCAAGCTAACAACCTCTTCCGGATTGGGCAAACGAACGGTCGCAAATGCTCAGAAGGAATCGGGGCGGCGGGATTTGAACCCACGACCACTCGCACCCCAAGCGAGTGCGCTACCAGGCTGCGCTACGCCCCGATCAGCTCCACGGGCACCGATCGCTGCTTATTGTTGAGGACGCCAGCTTATAGCGAGCCGCGCCACACGTGCAAAGGCTCACCCAGAATTGTTTGCCAGTGATCGAGTGTCCAAGCCTCGAAATGGCAAACCTTCAGTCGCGCCCGCGAGTGCGGCAGTGCCGCGATCGGTGAGTCCCACAAGCCCCCGTTCCGAGTCGTACCAAATCCAGCGGGAACGGTAGAACACGTACAAAACTCTCCGGATTCCGGTCTCGGTTCCTGCCGTAATCTGAGTTAAGTCGCACACACGCAGTTGAGCCCGTGCTCCCCAAACAGCCCGGGCCAACAGAAGGGTTCGTGCAACCTCGCCAACCAAAGAGGCAACTGTGCGCTCATGCTCCATCACGCGAAAGCTCCGTCTTTGACCTCCAGCAACGGCTGTGCCCAGTCGAGCAGCAGAGCACCCCGACACCAACTGCACGTTACGCCTTACCATGTTCGATTTTGTCAGCCCAAAGTCACGCTGTTGACGCTTAAAGGCGCTCCTCACGCGTGCTCAGCGGTGCGGGAGACCCCGGCTCTCGGCTGCCGATGATTCACGGCCCGCTTGAAAACGTTGCTTGGCTTGAAGGAGAGCACTTTGCGACCGCGGATGACGATTTCTTCGCCAGTTTGGGGATTCCGTCCGCGCCGGGGCCGCTTTTCGCGCACCGTAAAGTTCCCAAAACCGGAAATCTTTACCTTCTCCCCCTTCTCCAACTGTTCCTTGATCAGCTCGAACACAGCTTCGACAAGCTGCGCCCCTTCGTTGCGGGAGCAGTGCAAGCGCGCACAAACCCGGTCGATGATGTCCCCTTTGGTGAGGGTCACCGCTCCTCCCGCCCGCCTACGTCGTATAACTTACCGCAGGCGAACGTCGAGGCTTCCGACCAGCGCCTGCGTCAGCCGCTCGTGTGCCTCGTTGACCTCGACATCGGTTAACGTTCGTTCCGGCGAACGATACCAGACAGAGTACGTGAGGCTCTTGCATCCGGCCGGAATTGGAGGACCAGAGTACGCATCCACTAGCTCTGCATGTTCGACGATACACGCCGCTGCTCTCCATTGCCGGATAAAGTCGATGACGTCGCCCGCTTGGAACCCCTCGTCGACAACGATTGCCAAATCCCGCTTCACCGCCGGGAAACGCGGCAGCGCCTGAGGTGCAAAGCGCGCGCGACGATACTGGAGGCCAGATTCCAAGTCAAGTTCGAAGGCCCAGCAGGGAGAGGCGAGCTCATATCGCCGCTCCCAACGAGGATGCAACGCCCCAACCACGCCAAGGCGCCTGCCCTCAACAACAACGAACGCTGCTTGCCCCGGGTGGAATCCCACCGCTTCCTTGGCCTTGATAAACCTCGACTGGCGAACACCAAGGAACTCTAAAATGGTTTCGACGACACCCTTGATGTCGGCAAATTCGACGCGCCTTTTTCGCCACCCCAATCCGTGTTCCGCAAACTTCGGGCACACGACGCCGCCCACGTGTAGGCGTTCCTGATAAACCTCCGGGGCCTCGCACCAAAACACCTTACCCACGGTGAACAAGGGCACTGCCTCGATGTCTTGCGAAAGGTTATGCCGCACCGCCCGCACTAAACTGGATAGCAGACTCAAGCGCATCTCCCCGTCTTCATGCGCTAGGGGATTTCGCAACGCCACCGGTCTGCGGCCAGGAAACGGCCCGGGAAAGTCGGCATTTTCCTCTGCAGAGGCGAAGGCTAACGGTACAGCCTCGTGAAACCCGAGCGCTGCGCACAAGCGCCGCACTCCGCGCTGGACCCGCTCCAATGAACCAAGCCCCCGGCCCCCGAGCGGAGCAAGCGGCAACGTACTGGGCAAACGATCGTAGCCCAGCATTCTTGCAACTTCCTCGACAACGTCGATCTCGCGCTCCACATCCAGCCGATAGCTCGGCGGCGTAACGACAATGGTCCCGCGCGGCGCGGGAGAGACGTCAAAGCCCAGAGCCCGCAACGACGACATCACCTCTTGCCGGCTCACGGGAAGACCGAGCAGGTCCTGTACCCTGCTAACACGAACCGCAAGCGGCGCGGATTCATGGGGCCGCGGGTACACGTCGATGCGCCCGCTACTTCCCCGCGCAGAGCACAGCTCCACAAGGAGCGCTCCAGCACGGTCCGACGCCGTCGCGACGCCTTCAATATCCACTCCGCGCTCGAAACGGTATGAAGCCTCGCTCCTCAATCCCAAGCGCTTCGCAGTCCGGCGCACACACGCCGGAACAAACCAAGCACTTTCTAACAAAACCCTCTGGGTACTGTCGGTGACCTCACTCTCCGCTCCTCCCATAATCCCCGCTAACGCCACCGTCTTCCCGCCGCTTGTAATTAAGAGGTCACCAGGCTGAATGTGGCGAGCCACACCGTCGAGCGTGACAAACTCCTCAGCAATCTCAGCGTGGCGCACTGTAATTTCACGCGCTGGAAGGCGGTCGTAGTCGAAGGCATGCAGGGGTTGGCCCCGCTCCCACATTACGTAGTTGGTAATATCCACCACGTTATTCACCGGCCGAAGTCCCACAGCCTTCAAGCGGTAGCGAAGCCACAACGGCGATGGAGCCACGCGAACATTGGTGAAAACCCGGGCCACATAACGGTGACACGCCGCCTCCGGAGCTATTGTCACGTGCACCAGCTCAGCCGTCGAACTTCCCTGCTCCACAACGCGGATCCGCGGTCGGCGCATCCGCTCGCCGGTCAGCGCCGCAATTTCGCGCGCGATGCCAAGAATGCTCAGACAGTCCCCGCGGTTCGGTGTGACGGCAATCTCGAACACCGTGTCGCCGAGTTGGAGAGCATCAGCGACCGGCGTGCCCACCGGCACCGCCGCTGGCAGGATCACCGGGAGACGTTCATCACTGCCCAAGTCGAGGTCCGCCTCGGTACAGATCTTACCGTGTACGGTCCTACCCCCAACTTCGGTCGCCTCGACCCGCCCGCCTCCCGGTAGCCGCGCACCGGCCAATGCGACCACTACACGCTGCCCGACGCTGACCGGGGCAGAAGCAACCGCCGTGATGACTTGTTCAGCGCCTGCCGCCACCGTACACAACGTCCCTCCGACAGGCGCCTGGTCGGGCAACACGGCCACCACCTCACCCACGACAATCTGCTCCAACCCGGTCCCGAGGAGCTCGATATTCTCGACCTCAAGACCAGCCTGCGTCAGCCGATCCGCAACCACCTCAGGCGCGTGTGTCAGTTCCACGAATTCCTGCAACCAATTCCAACTGACCCGCATGGATTCGCTGTCTTAAATGAATTGGCGCAAGAAACGGATATCGTTGGTGGTAAAAGTGCGGATATCGGCGATTTGGTACTTGAGCATCGCTACCCGCTCCACCCCCAGGCCAAACGCAAAGCCCGACACTTTTTCGGGGTCATAGCCCACGGCCGCGAAGACATTCGGGTCGATGAGCCCTGCCCCCAGGATCTCTAGCCAACCGGAGCCCTTACACACACGACATTGCCGATCGCGTCCGCCACAGATCAAGCAAGCAATGTCCACTTCGGCACTCGGCTCCGTGAAAGGAAAAAAGCTAGCGCGAAAGCGTAGCTGGGTTTCCGCCCCAAACAGCTCACGCATCGCAAACGTGAGCACGCCCTTGAGGTCCGCCATGGACACACGCTCGTCCACCAAAAACCCTTCGATTTGGTGGAACATCGGGGAGTGAGTCAAATCGTCGTCGTGGCGGTACGTGGCTCCAGGAACAACCACGCGTAGGGGCGGCTGCCGCGATTCCATCACACGGATTTGCACGGGCGAGGTATGGGTGCGCAGAAGGTGCTCGCCACTCACAAAGAAGGTGTCCTGCATGTCACGCGCCGGGTGGTCGGGAGGAAAGTTCAAGGCAGTAAAGTTGTGATAATCATCTTCAATGTCCGGACCCGTAGCGACCTCGAATCCCAAGGCCACGAAAATATCGACAATTTCCTCGATGGTTTGGGTAACCGGATGCAAAGCACCCAGAATCCGTCGGCGGCCAGGGATCGTCACGTCCACCTGATCCCGAAGCAGCTTTTCTTGCTCTTCGGCGTCGCGGACGCGCTCTAACTGCGCGCGGATTTCTGCTTCCAGCGTACCCTTCACCGTGTTGAGCCTCGCCCCGAGCCGTGGCCGCTCATCGGGCGGCACGTCGCGAAGCGAACGCACGAGCGTGGTGATTTCGCCGTTTCGGCCAAGGAAGCGCACGCGCACCTGTTCCACCTCGGCGACAGACTTCGCCGCGCGCAGTGCTTCCAATGCTTCTTGATAAAGATGATCTAACCGCTCCAACATCGGCGAAGGACCCCACGCTCCCGCTGGTTGGCGCAAATCGCCCAACAGCGGTGAGCGCATGGTCGGAACCACTGCTCGGTGGAAGACCAGCAGCTAAGCGGCAGCTAGTGCACTCTTTGCCAAGGTGGCAAAGTGGCCAAATGCCTGCGGGTCAGACACGGCAAGGTCGGCCAGGACTTTCCGGTCCACCTCTACGCCGCTTTTCCCCAGGCCATGGATGAACTGACTATAGTTGAGGCCGTGCAAACGAGCGGCGGCATTGATGCGCGCAATCCACAAGCTGCGAAATTCGCGCTTGCGAACCTTGCGATCTCGATAGGCGTAACAGAGCCCGCGCTCCACAGTTTCTCTTGCTTGGCGGTATTGGCGACGGCGTCCACCAACATAGCCTTTGGCGAGCTTCATGATTTTCTTCCGCCGCCGTCTTGCTTTAAACCCTCGCTTTGCTCGCGGCATAGATGCTCTCCTTTTGACGAAGCCACCCTTGCTAACACCTGCCGCTACGGCTCACAAGAGCAGCAAGTTAGCATCCATAGGGCAAGAGCCGGCGAATTGCCTTTACGTTCGTGGCATCAACCAAAGTGGCTTGCCGCAAGCTTCGCTTTCGCTTCGGGCTCTTACTGGTCAAAATGTGGCGGTGGTAGGCCTTCCGGCGTTTGATCTTGCCCTTCGCCGTCACCTTGAACCTCTTCGCCGCGCCGCGATTCGTCTTTAACTTCATGCTCCTCTTGCTCCTTTTTTCCAGTTACAGCGGAAGCGGTGGAGCAGCCTCTCGTCGCAAACGAGCGGCAAACTCCTCCAACGTCACTGATGGTTCGGCACCTGCCTTCCGAATCCTTGGGGCTACCTTTGTTTCCTTAGCCTCACGATCGCCGACCACCAACAAGTAGGGAATTTTTGCCAGCTCCGCCTCCCGGATCTTGTACCCCAGTTTTTCGTTGCGGTCATCGAGCTCCACTCGCCAGCCCTCCGCCCGGAGTTTTTCCATCACCTCGCGACCGTACGCTTCCTGACGGTCTGTCAGCGTCAGTACACGCACCTGGACCGGTGCCAGCCATGCGGGTAAGTCGCCCCCCGTGTGTTCGAGCAACATGGCAATGAACCGCTCTAAGGAGCCCAACACAGCCCGGTGTAACATCACCGGGGTCGCTGGAGTACCAGCCGAAGTCGTATACTCCAGAGAAAAGCGCTCGGGCATTGCGCAATCGATTTGCACCGTGGCTAGCGTCCATGACCGCTCCAGAACATCATGCACGTCGAAGCCGATCTTTGGGCCGTAGAACGCGCCCTCCCCTGGTAGCGTCACCACTGGATAGCCCGTTCGCTCGGCAACCCGCATCAGGGCAGCTTCGGCGCGCTCCCAAAGTTCCACGCGACCGAGGAATTTCTCCGGTCTAGTCTGCACACTCACCCGCACATCGGTAAATCCGAACGCGTCATAGACCTCGCGGGTCATGGCAACAAAGTGGTCCAACTCCGCGTCCATCTGCTCCGGCGTGCAGAAAATGTGGGCATCGTCTTGCGCCATGGAACGAACACGGGTGAGACCGGTCAAAGTGCCTGAGGGTTCCAGGCGATGCAGGCGGCTGAAATCCGCAAAACGGACGGGCAAATCCCGGTAGGAATACTTGCGGGTTGCGTACAGGTAACAGTGCCCGGGGCAATTCATCGGTTTGATGCCGTACTCCTCATCCTCCACCCGGATGAGGAACATATCGTCGCGAAACGCGTCGTAGTGACCCGAAGTTTTCCACAGCTCAGTCTTGAAAATCAGCGGAGTGATTACCTCCGTGTAGCCGTAACGGCGGTACAGAGCGCGAATGAACTGTACGAGCAGATTGTAAACGACCGTGCCTTTTGGGTGGAAAAACGGCGATCCCGGGGAGATTGGGTGGAGCGAAAACAGGTCGAGCTGTTGGCCCAGCCGGCGGTGGTCGCGCTGACGGGCCTCCTCCAAGCGCTTAAGGTATGCCTCGAGCTGCTCCTGACTGGCCCACGCCGTGCCGTAAATCCGCTGCAGCATCTCGTTCCGTGCGTCACCACGCCAATACGCACCGGCAACACCGGTAAGCTTGACAGCTGGAATGCAACCCGTAGCCGGCACATGCGGCCCCCGGCAAAGATCAACGAATTCCCCTTGCCGGTAAACGGAAACCACTGGCTCCGGGATGCCTTCGATGATTTCTACCTTGTAGCGCTCCCCTTGACCACGGAAGAACTCGATGGCTTGTTCTTTCGGCCATTCCTCCCGTACGATCGGGTAGTTAGCCCGGACGATCTCCCGCATGACAGTTTCGATGCGCTCCAGGTCTTCGGGCGTGAACGACTCCTGACGGCTGAAGTCGTAGTAAAAACCATTCTCGATCACCGGCCCGATCGTCACCTGTGTCTCCGGGAAGAGCCGTTTTACGGCTTGCGCCATGAGGTGAGCGGAGGAGTGGCGAATGACCTCCAATCCCTCGGGGCTGTTGGCAGGAATCGGCTCAATCTTGCAATCCCCCGTCAATGGGCGGCTGAGATCGACAACCTGGTCGTTCACCTTAGCGGCGACCACGTCGGGGCCGCGCAAACCCTTGGCCTCGAGCGCCCGACCCGCAGGAGTGCCAGGCTCGAACTCCAACTCGCTCCCATCTGGATAGGTGACCTTCATGATCCAGCTTGGCTCAACGAAGATATTTCTCCGCCAAAAGTAGGCACGGGCGGGATCGAACCGCCGACCTCTTCCGCGTCAAGGAAGCGCTCTCCCACTGAGCTACGTGCCTTCGATCGCGCCCAGTTGCCAGTCGGCCCTAAGACCAAACCCACACAACTCGGGCGTGGCGGCAGTGCTACCAACCAACCGGACCGCCGTCAAGGAACTGCCCGTCGGTATGCTCCGAAGCCTACCAATGTGCTAGCGCGCTGTTAGACGGAGCGTGCAGTGAGCAGTGTCTCCTACGCCGAAACTCCAACGGCCCCTCAGCCCCTAGATGGAGTAGCAGCGCAGCCGTTGCCGAGTGTTCATTCAGCCTCTACCCCACGCCAGGCAGAGTCCGCCAACCATGGTCGGCGAATCGCCCATTCGTCAAGTGCCCACGTGTTCTAACACATGAGCTCGGCTTTGCGTCAGGTGATCGAGACGCAGCGCAGCACCGGCTTTACACACTGACGGCTCGGCATATAATGTTGGGGACCTAAACTGAGAAAAGGCCGCGATAGGCCATCGCGCCGGGCAAGTCCGCCGCGCTCCATAACCTCGACCGAGCAGATCCGTCCAAACGGGTCTGGCCGGGCGTGGATTTTCGTTCAATGCGGCTTCGCCAATAACACCCGTGCGACTCGTTCGGCGACTTCACTTGCGTCGTCACCATGGGCGTCAATCACCAAATCCGCGAAGCGCTCGTATAAGGGAACCCGCTCCGCATAGAGACTTTCTAGATCTTGCCCTGGTGCTCGCACGACGCCCCGCGCCGCTAAATCCAACCCGCGGCACCGCAGCACAGCAAGGTCTACCTTTAAATACAGCAGGATGCCGATCCGGCGCAGGTGGTCCACCGCGGGCAAGCTGTAAATCACGCTGCCTCCCGTGGCAATCACCCCCGCTCGGGTATGCAGATTCAGCACTACGGCTTCTTCTGCCCGGCGGAAGGCCTCGCGGCCCGCGGCCGCGAGCAACTCTCCGGGAGTACAGCCCACGCGACGCTCGAGCAGTAGATCCGTATCGACGAACCCGCGCCGCAGTCTCCGCGCCAGGAGCCGCCCAACCACGGTTTTCCCGGAGGCAGGCATGCCGATCAAAATAACATTCGCATCGAAAGAGGCTCCCGGGGCCATGGTCCTACCGCCGTTCATGCCAACGCGACTTGTTTGCGACTCAAAACCCGCGCTGGTACCTTCCTTCACAAATGACGCGCTCGCAGCTCTTTGCAGCATTCTTCTTTAGCGTCTTTCTCTTTCTTTTGTACCAACTCTACCGGATGTTCGAGGGGTTCCTCGCTCCGCTGGCATGGGCAGCCTTGTTGGCGCTGGTTTTTTACCCCGCCCAGCAGCGGTTTGTGCGCTGGTTTCGCGGCCGTGACGGTTGGGCTGCGTTCACGCTCACAACCCTAGTGATCGGTGGCGTAATTCTTCCTGGACTATTGCTGCTTGCTCTCGTCGCAAACGAATCCGTGTTGCTCTACCAGCGCATTGCGGCGGTCGTCAGCGAGGGGGGCATGAACCGCTGGTGGGTTTCCTTGCAGGATTCTTGGCTAGGGCACCTATGGGCATACGCGCGGCCTTTGCTGGCTCAGTGGAACATCGATTTGGGGAACATCGGCGTGAAAATCACAAACGCAGTGAGCGGGTTCCTGGTTACTCAAGCAACGGCCATCGCCAAAAACATCGTGGGTTTCCTCGTGGATTTTTTTCTTTGCACCGTCGCCCTTTTTTTCTTGCTCCGTGACGGAGAACGAATGCTGCGCGCGTTACGCGAACTGCTCCCCATGGAGCCACATCATCGCGACCTTGTCCTCGGCCGGTTCTCTGACGCGCTCACCGCCGTAGTCCAAGGCAGCCTGCTGACGGCAGCCGCGCAAGGAACGCTGGCTGGGATTAGCTATGTCGTCCTGGGCGTGCCGTTTGCCATCTTCTTGGGTTGCGCCACCGCCCTGTTGGCGCTCGTACCGATGGGAACCCCCCTCGCTTGGGGCAGCGTGGCGGTGTACCTGTTCGCGACTGGGCACCCAATCAAAGGTCTCATTCAAGTGCTCTGGGGGATTCTTATCGTCGGAACGATCGACAACGTGATTCGCCCCTGGGTCATCGGTGGCCGCACGCGGATTCCCACCATTTTTCTTTTCTTCGGGATCCTCGGCGGCCTGCAAGCTTACGGGTTTCTCGGCGTCTTCCTAGCTCCGGCGGTCATCGCACTCCTCGTGGGGTTCGTGCGGATCTACCGGGAAGAATATCGAAACAGCCAGGAGCCCGCGGCGGTCGACTAGCCAGTCGACCTGAGCCTCTCCCGTGGCACCCTGCGTGCCAATTGCACGAGCACCTCTTCTGCCTCTCGAACAATGTCGCGCACGACTTCGGCTGCCGGCTTGATGTCGCGAATGAGCCCGAGCCCCTGCCCGGCGGGCATGAACGTGCGTTCAGGGTCTGCCCCGCCAGCCACGCCCATATAGTCCATCACGCCCTCCTGAACAGAGCGTGCAACCTGCGCGGGGAACGGCAAGATCTCGTCCCGCCGTCGTTCCCAGCTCTCGTTGTACGGGTTGCGGATGGCGCGCGCCGGCTTGCCTGTGTAACAGCGGGTGCGGATTGTGTCCGACTCGCCGCTCCGCAGGATCGCCTCCCGGTACTCCGGAGCAGCTTGCGCTTCCGGGGTCGCGATGAACCGCGTGCCCATGATCACGCCTTGCGCCCCGAGGGCTAAAGCAGCCACCACTCCGCGCCCATCGGCGATTCCGCCAGCGGCAAGCACGGGGATGCGCACCGCATCGACCGTTTGGGGGACGAGCGCAAGCGTGCCTACCTCGCCCGTGTGCCCACCAGCTTCCGTCCCCTGCGCCGCGACCATGTCGGCACCGGCCTGCTCCGCCTTGATGGCATGCTCCACTTTCCCCGTCATGACGATGACCGTCATACCCCGCTCGTGCATCTCGGCAATGAACTCTCGAGGCACTGCCAAGCCAGCAACAAAAATTTTCACGTCCTCCTCGAAGATCACCCGCATCTGCGGCCGGATCATGTCGGGAATCGGCGCTAACAAATCGACAGCAAACGGCTTATCAGTGAGCTCCCGCACTTTGCGGATTTCACGGCGGAGCCCATCGGCGTCGAGCGTTGCAGCCCCCAGCACACCCAGCCCACCAGCATTGGAGACCGCCGCAACCAACCGATGCATCGAGACTCCGCCCATGCCGGCAAGGATGATCGGGTACTCAATGCCCAAACGGTCGCATACCTCTGTCCGCAGAATCGTTGTCATAATTTGCCTGCTACCCAAGAGCGGTCGCTAAAGGAAGTGGCAGTACCTCACTCCGAGGCGTAGCTCGAACAGCCCTGTACCCAGGCGATCAGTTTCAGGTTGTTTTCTTCGCAACAGAGAAACTGGTGCTTGGCCCTCACATCAAGTTCGACCACTTCGCACCGAGCCCATAACATCCAGATACGGTTCCTTGCCCGGCAGCCAAAATAAAGCGGGCAGTGTTCCGCACCGGAACACTGCCCGTATCCTCAGGCAAGTTCACCAACTACTTTGCCCGTGCAAGTTCGTCGTCAATGATGGCTTTAAACTGCTCGAACGGGTAGGCACCTTTCAGCGCGCGGCCGTTGATGATAAAACCCGGTGTTCCCTGGATGCCCAGAGACTGGGCTTCCGCCGCCTGCGCTTTCACCTTATCCAAGGTTTTCTTGTTGTCGTAGCAGTCGGTAAACTTCGCGATGTCGATGCCAGTGTCCTTCAGTGCCTCCAGAGTCTTGTCCTTAATGTTCTGCGGGTTGATATCCTTCTGATTCTCGAAGTAGTAGGAGTAGAGCTTCCAATACGCTTTTTCGTTTTGCTCCAGAGCGCATTCGACGGCAACGGCCGCGGGCTCCGCCCACGGGTGGAAATTCAATGGCAGGTTTTTGTAGTAGAACTTCACCTTGTCGCCGTATTCTTTCAAGACCTGGTTCTCGATGGTGTCGTAACCGCGCTTACAAAACGGGCATTGGAAGTCAGAGTATTCAACGATGGTCACCTTCGCGTTCTTGTTCCCCTTAAAGGGGCGTCCCTTCAAATCGATTTTCTGCATCACCGCCGCAAATGGATCTACCGTAAGATCCTCGAGCTCGCCGAAAACCACGTAACGCCCATCGTCCGAAAGCAGGAACGATACTTTTTGATTTCCCACTTGGATTGTGCCTGCCTTCGCGCCTTTGATCTTCGATGGGGTGAGCTCGCTCACGGTTACTTGTGCATTCGGCGGCACGTTCGCCTTGCGCTTGTAGTACTCGACAACTTTGCCGGCGTCCTGTGCGGCAGCCGCAGCACCCCAAAGCAGCAGGCAGCCGGTAGCCATCCACATCTTCATACGCTTCTCCTCCCGCGTGATAGTTTCGGGCCGGTTAGCATGGCCTCAACACCCACACAACCACGCATCCATGCCCAAGCCGTAGGGGCGACTCTTGCCCTGAACTTGTCTCAAACGCTCCGAGCTAAGAAATGTGCCGGTCTTCATTTCTCAACGCCGCGGAAACGATTCCTTCTTCGCAGGCTGCTAAAGCAAGGTTGCGGAGTACTGCCATGCCGACGATTTGGATGGAACCCCGGAAGCGGATTGCCCTCATCGCGCACGATAACTGCAAAGCAGACTTGCTCGACTGGGCGCGCTTTAACCGCGGCACGCTTGCTCAGCACGACCTTTACGCCACCGGAACTACCGGCGCGTTGCTGCAACGAGAGCTTGGGCTTGAGGTGTATCGGTTCCTCAGTGGGCCACTGGGAGGGGACCAACAAGTGGGCGCAGCAATCGCTGAAGGCCGACTGGACTTTGTCATTTTCTTCTGGGACCCCTTAGAACCCCAACCTCATGACGTGGATGTGAAGGCACTCCTCCGCATTGCCGTAGTGTACAATGTGCCAATTGCATGCAATCGGGCTAGTGCCGACTTTCTGCTGTCGAGCCCCCTAATGTCCGGAGCATATCCACGGCTGGTCCGAATCGAATCGCCGAGCAAGGCCATCGAGGGAGACTGACTCTGTTGCCTGCCCCATTTGCCTTCTGCAATAGTTTTGTGCCAAAGTCACTGCGCCTTTCGTGCGCAAAATCTAATTCCCTTCAGCACACAAGGAGGTGTTAACCGATGGAAACCCAAGCCGCACGTTCTCTGCCTCGGTTGAACGAGCCGGCGCCGGACTTCGAGGCGTTGTCCACGTTTGGACCGATCAAACTTTCCGACTTCCGCGGGAAGTGGGTGATCTTGTTTTCCCATCCGGCGGACTTCACTCCCGTTTGCACCACGGAGCTCACGGAGTTCGCCCGGCGGCATGAGGAGTTCAAAAAGCTCAACACGCAGTTGATTGGTCTCAGTATCGACAGCGTGTACTCGCACTTGGCGTGGATCCGGAACATGGAGCAACATTTCGGCGTGAAGATCGATTATCCCCTGATCGCCGATCTCGATATGAAGGTTGCTCAACTTTACGGAATGATCCACCCCGGTGCGAGTTCCACCGCTACTGTTCGGTGCGTGTTTTTCATCGACGACGAAGGCATCCTCCGCGCCATGATCTACTACCCGCTCACCAATGGCCGGAGCGTCGATGAAATCCTGCGTGTCCTCCAAGGGCTGCAGCTCAACAAAACCAAGGGCGTGGCAACACCCGAGGGATGGCGGCCGGGAGACAAGGTCATCGTCCCGGCACCGACTACGTTAAAAGCGGCTGAGGAGCGGGTAAAAGACTCGTCGGTCGAAGTGGTCGACTGGTACTTTGCCAAGAAGTCTCTGTGAACACGGAGCTGGCGAGGGGACGAGCGCCATCTGCTCGACCCCTCGCCCCGCCGCGACGCGGAGTCTTCTACTGCACAGCCCGGTACAAGCACCGCTCGCCTTCATCCTGGCGCACTACCCGTCCCTCTGCCTGCAAGTATTCGAGGTGCGCCAGCGCCTCGAACGTGGCTGGGAACTGAACTTGGAGCGGTGCCTTTTCATCGAACCCCCACGCCAAGCATGCAACCTCGTACGCTGTTCGTGCCTGCCCATGCACGGCGGCAAGCATCTCTCGCAGCCGGTAATCGTGATGCTGGAGGATCTGGCCCACACGACGCTTGAGGTCAGAAAAGGACCGCCCATGCGCGGGCAGCACTAGATCCACTGGCAGATTTTCGATCTTGCGGAGCGAGTTCAGGTAATCGCGCAAGGGGTTTTCGGGTCCGGCGGGGAATCGGCCGATGTGCGGAGTGATTTTCGGCAAAACGTGATCGCCGACGACGAGAACTCGCTCGCTCGGCAAGAAGAACACGCAGTGCCCTGCCGTGTGCCCTGGGGTGGCAATCACTTGAACCCGCCGATCTCCAAAGTCCAGGACCTGCCCATCGGCGAGCGGATTCGTCGGTAACGCTGGGCGATAAAACTCCGCCCAAAATTTCCCGACGGGAGGTACCGGTCCGAGCCGCTCCAAGGGAATCCCATGCCGCCGAAAGAACAGCAACGCCTCGGGGCTATGTTCCTCTCGTAAATAGTATTGCGCGGCCGTAGCCTCCGCAGGGTGCAAGTAAACGGAAGCGCCAGTTTCTTCGGCGATCGGGCGAGAGGCTCCAAAATGGTCCGGGTGATGGTGGGTGACTACCAGTGCTCGCAACATGTGGGGCTTGCAGCCAATCCATTCCCACTGCTGCTTCAGTGAACTCCAAGCCTCACGGGTATACATCCCCGAATCGAGCTGAACCCACTGATCACCCGCACGCAGCAAGGTGACATGGACGTGGCTCGGCTTCATCGGCAACGGAAGCGTAAGAAAAAACACTCCGGGAGCGACCTCCTGAGGACCCTCTGCCCGCATGACCGTCGGCTCCTCAGCGACCAACCTGATTATTCGTGCACGCGCTCCGTGACCACGAACGACAACTCAATCGTCACGTGCCACTGCGACACCAGGCCGTTCTCCACCACGCCCCGCACTTCCTTCACGCGAAAGCGACGCAGATTTTGAATGGTGACCGCTGCGCGGCCGATCGCCACGTTAACCGCTTCCTCGATGCTCGACGTGGACGTGCCCGTAAGTTCAATGGTTTTTTCCACCATGACTTTCCCCGTACACCAGCGACCAAGCCGAGAGCAACCAGGGCACCAACGCTCCTGCCGGCATGCAGTTTCAGGCCTTCCGTGCCCTTCACCGCGCGCCGGTTCTCGAACGCTCCACTTGGCTTGCACTCAACACTGCGCAACTGCGAGGCGCTTCCCACGCATCAAATCAGCGACTCCACTGAGCGTCGGGCAATCTCGAACCAGGGCGTTGGAAACAACCCTAGGAGAAACGTTCCACCCAGCGTCGCGAGCAGCGCTGCGAAGAGATACGGACGTGCGGTCGGCGCTTCCACTTCGGTAACCCCTTCAGCCATATACATCTTCACGAGCACACCGACATAGTAGTACACGGACACGAGGCTATTCACGACCGCAATCACGGTGAGCCACACGTAGCCAGCCTCGAGGGCAGCGCTGAACAAATAAAATTTGCCCATGAAGCCGGCCAACGGCGGTACACCGGCCAGCGACAGCATGAAAACCGTCATGGCAAAACCCAAGAACGGACGCCGCAGGGCCACGCCAGCCCAGTGGTCGAGGTCCTCGTTCGGTTGTCCGCGGCGCCCGAGTGCAATCACAACTGCAAAAGCCCCGAGCGTCATCAGCGTGTACACGGTCAGGTAAAACAACACCGCTGCCGCTCCACTCTTGCCTCCCGCTACCAACCCCACCAACAGGTACCCTGCGTGCGCAATGCTCGAGTAAGCGAGCAACCGCTTGATGTTGCGTTGCACCAGCGCGCTGACATTTCCCACAGTCATGGTGAGAACAGCGAGCACCCACACCGCGTTTTGCCAGTCTCCCGCCAACGGGCCAAGGCTATCCACAAACACACGAACAAAGGCCGCAAACGCCGCCGCCTTGATGCCCGCTGCCATAAAGGCGGTGATCGCCGTTGGAGCACCTTCGTAAACATCCGGGGCCCAGCTATGAAACGGTGCCGCCGCCACCTTGAACCCGAAGCCAACCAACAACAGCGCGGCACCAGCGGTCAAGAGTAGGCGTTGGTCGGCTGAGCCCTTGGCGGCAACTTCTGCAATTCGAGGCAGGAGCGTCTCCCCCGAAGCACCGAACAAGAAGGCAATTCCCAGGAGCAAAAACCCCGAAGCGAATGCGCCAAGAACGAAATACTTCAGCGCTGCCTCGTTTGAGCGGACTTGCGTGCGCCAGATTCCAGCCAACGCATACGCGGCAATGGACATCACCTCGAGCCCGAGAAAGATCACGACGAGGTCGAGGGAGACGGCCATGAGAACCATCCCCACAGTCGAGAACAAAATCAATGTGTAATAGTCGCCACAGCGGATGTCGGTGGTCTCCAGGTAGTTCATCGACAAGAGCAGCGTGAGGCCAGAGCCAAGACAGAACAGGACGGTAAAAAATAAACCGTACCGGTCCAACGCAAGCACACCCGCCAGCGTCGTTTCGCTCTGGTTCCATAATGGAACTGCGCACAGCACGGCACACGCCAGGCCGACGAGACCGATCCAGCCTAAGACGTCGTAGTCGGGGCCTTCGGTGAAGAAGTCCGCAATCAGCACGGCGACAGCCGTTGCTGTGATCACCAGCAGCGGCAGCAACGGGAGCAGAGCCACATCGGGAAACACCAAGGAGTTCATCGCAAGCTCCCTTGCTGCGCTACACAAACCGCTTCCTCCCCACAGGCGGCTGAAGCGGCTCTGACTCTTGACTCCACCCGTTCCAAGGTTACCCGCACCGCCGGCTCCATTCGCTCTAGCAACGGCTTAGGGTACAGGCCCATGAAAAAGAACAGCGCCACCAGAGGAACAAACATGGCAATCTCACGCGCGGACAAGTCCGAGAGGGCCTTGTTCTTCGGGTTCGTCATTGGGCCAAACATCACTCGCTGAAACATCCACAACAGGTACACCGCCCCCAGCACCACACCAGTGGTTCCCAAAACGGCCGCCCAAGGGAAGCGACCAAATGCCCCCAACAGAATGAGGAACTCACCCACAAAGCCGTTCAACCCGGGCAGCCCCACGGAAGACAACATCACCACCAAGAAAAGAGCGCCATAAATAGGTAGCCTCGCCCACAGCCCACCGAATTCCGCAATGAGCCGTGTGTGTCGGCGCTCGTAAATAACCCCCACCGCGAGAAAGAGGCCGCCCGTCGAGAGCCCATGATTCAGCATCTGGTACAGGCTACCTTGAACTCCCTGCAGATTCAGCGCAGCCATGCCTAGCATGACGAAACCCAAGTGACTGACCGACGAATACGCCACCAAGCGCTTCAGGTCCGGCTGCACCATACACACAAGTGCCCCGTAGATAATTCCAATCACTGCCAAGGCAGCAATCACCGGCATCGCCTGCACGGCCACTTCTGGGAACAGTGGGATCGCGAAGCGAAGAAATCCGTAGGTACCCATTTTGAGTAAGATCGCGGCTAAAATAACCGACCCACCCGTTGGCGCTTCCGTATGCGCATCCGGAAGCCAGGTATGGAGTGGAAACATTGGAACCTTAATGGCAAACGCCAGGGCAAACGCAGCGAACAACAACTTTTGCGCCTCGAGGGGAAGTTGCAGCTGTAGGAGATGTTCCCAGGCAAAACTGTATTGACCCACTTGCTGCTGATGAGCGATCGACAAGTAGATAATCGCGACCAGCATCAGCAAGCTTCCGGCCATTGTGTAGAGGACGAGCTTGATCGCCGCATAAATACGCCGTTCCCCTCCCCAAATGCCAATAAGGAAGTACATGGGGATGAGCATGAGTTCCCAGAAGACGTAAAACAGGAACAGGTCGGTTGCGACGAGCGCTCCCAACATGCCGGTTTCCATGACCAGCAGGAGAATCAGGTATTCCTTCACGCGCTTGTGCACATCCCACGCCTGCAAAAATACGATTGGCATGAGAAAAGTGGTCAGCACCACCAAGAACAAGCTAATCCCGTCGACGCCTAACATGTAGTGAATCCCAAATGCGGGGATCCAAGCGGCCTGTTCCGTCCACTGAAGCTCACCACGCGCAGGATCGAACCCGAGCAACAAGCCGACGGCAAGCATCAGTGGGATCAACGAGAAAACCAAAGCACCCCGGCGCAAGGCCTGCACCTGCTCCTGCGGAACCCACAGCAGCATGAAGGCCGCAAGCAGCGGCGTAAACACAATCAACGATAACAACGGAAGTGTGTCCATCGTGGTCTCGCGCGCCGTTAGCCCATACCGAGAAAATACCCGAGTAACAGCAGCGTTCCGATCAAGAGCGAGAGAGCGTAGTGCTGCACATTTCCCGTTTGCCAACGCCGCAGCCAACGCCCCGTCGCTTCGGCTGCCTCCCCCGCACCGTTGACCGCACCATCGACGACGGCGACATCGAATTGCCGCCACAAGATGTGGGCAAGCTGTACGACCGGACGTACAAAGAGCGCCTCGTAAATTTCGTCGACATAATATTTGTTCCAGAGGAGCCGGTACACAGACCGGAAGTTGGCAGCAAGCCGCTCTGGCAGGTGAGGAGCCCGCACGTAAAACTGATGGGACAGCACAATCCCAACCACCGCTGCACCGATAGAGGCACCCATTAACGCCAACTCCTCCCCCACGCTCGAGTGGTGGCTCGTGTGCGCCGCACTGCCGAGCACCGGCGACAAGAAGGCACTAAATCGATCTCCCCAAGCGAGAAACTCCGGAAGACCAATGTACCCACTTGCAACCGACAGCACCGCCAGGACGATCAACGGAATCGTCATCGTCGGTGGAGACTCGTGCAAATGTTCTCGCGTACGCGCATCGGCACGACACTCGCCCCAAAAGACCAAGAAGAAGAGGCGGAACATGTAAAAAGCCGTGAGCCCGGCACCCATCAGCGCCAACACCCACAACGCGGGCGCCGCCGCAAAGGCACGCGCAAGGATCATGTCCTTACTGAAAAATCCCGAAAGCCCCGGCAATCCCGCAATGGCGAGCGTTCCGACTAAGAAAGTCGCATAAGTCACCGGCATATAACGGCGCAGCCCACCCATGTTCCGAATGTCTTGCTCGCCGCCCATGCCGTGGATGACGCTTCCACTCCCCAAGAACAGTAACGCTTTGAAGAACGCATGGGTCACCAAGTGGAAAATCCCGGCGGAAAAGGCTCCCACCCCAACGGCGAGGAACATGTATCCGAGCTGGCTAATCGTGGAGTAGGCTAGGACCTTCTTGATATCCGTCTGTACCAAACCGATCGTCGCCGCAAACACCGCAGTTAGTGCGCCAATCACAGCCACGACCTCCATGGAAATCGGCGCGAGCTCGTACAACATGTGCAGTCTCGCAATCATGTATACGCCCGCCGTCACCATGGTGGCCGCGTGAATCAGGGCACTGACCGGCGTCGGACCCGCCATCGCGTCCGGCAACCAAACATACAAGGGCAACTGCGCCGACTTCCCGGTGGCTCCGACAAACAACAAGAGAGTCACCGCCGTGACCACCGCTGGCGATAAGTGCGCAGCACGCTCCGCCAGTTGCGCAAACGAGAGTGCATGGGAGCCGGGACCCAAGTGCCAGAACAACAAGAAGATCCCGATCAAAAACGCAGCGTCACCCACGCGATTGACGATAAACGCCTTCTTTCCGGCGCTGGCATTCGCGTCGTTGTCGTACCAGAATCCAATGAGCAAGTAAGAGCACAGGCCCACACCTTCCCAACCAACGAACAGCAGCAAGAGGTTGTCGGCCATAACCAACAGAAGCATGGCCACGGTGAACAAGTTCAGGTACGCGAAATACCGCGCGTAACCGGGGTCCCCGTGCATGTAACCGACCGAATAAACGTGGATCAAGAAGCCCACTCCGGTGACGACGAGGATCATCACTGCAGTCAGCGCATCCACGCGCAACGCAAACGGGACCTGCAGCGCACCGACCGGTAGCCACGTCCACAAGACTTGCTCCAAAACCAGTCCTGCCGGGCCAGACCAAATCCGGCCAAACGCCACGCAGGCGGCAAGAAACGCCAACCCGACAACAGTTGGGCCCACGACACTCACCGCTTTGTCGCCCAGACGGCGCCCAAAGAAGAGGTGAAACAGCACCCCGAGTGCCGGCAGTGCGGGGACCCACCACAGAAAGGTCACACTTTCCACGACAGCGCTCGCCGCAACCTCGTGCATCCTGTCACCACCGGAGCAAGTTGATCTCGTCGGCGTTCACGGTTTCCCGGTTGCGGAAAACCGCCAAGATGATCGCCAAACCCACCGCTGCCTCGGCCGCTGCAACCGTCATGACAAAAAACACCATGACCTGCCCGTCCATCGCCTGCTGCTGCCGTGCAAACGCCACGAAAATGAGGTTCACGGCGTTGAGCATCAGTTCGATGGACATGAACATGATGATGAGGTTGCGGCGTACCAACACTCCCAGCGCCCCGATCGTAAAAAGGAGCGCAGCCAGTACGATGTACCAAGACGCCGGAACAACCGTCATCGCTGGATTTTCCTCGCCAACACGACGGCACCCATCACCGCTACCAGCAGAAGTACGGACGTGACCTCGAACGCCAGTGCGTGCCGGGTGAACAACCTTTCCGCCACTGCCTCAACAGAACCGAAGCT
Source organism: Candidatus Binatia bacterium (assembly GCA_026415395.1). Taxonomy (NCBI): domain Bacteria; phylum Candidatus Binatota; class Binatia (SeqCode); species Binatia bacterium. The sequence goes on from JAOAHD010000010.1 coordinate 205,432, forward strand.
CACTGCCACGGCGCGCTCTACTCCGGGACCAGGCATGGCCGGGAGGCCCCGCAGCGCTACCGCCCCCATGAGCAGGACGAAGACTGTGGAGAATACCGCGGCGATGGTTTTCTGTCCCGGACGTGCCTGCTCGATCGGCTCATGCTGGAGATTGAGCAGCATGATCACGAACAAGAACAACACCATGATGGCCCCCGCATAAACGATCACCTGCAATGCGGCGATCATGCGGGCGTCGAGCAAGAAGAAAAATGCGGCCAAAAAGAACAAGGCCACAACCAACGACAAGGCTGAGCGCACAGGGCTTCGTGCCAAAACGACGCCCAAACTGAAGGCTACCAACGGAACCGCAAGTAAGAAAAAGACTAGCGGGCTCACAGCATCACCCCCGCACCCAAAGCAGCACCAAGGCCGTCACCACAAGGTTGAGAAGCCCCACCGGGAGCATGACTTTCCAACCGAACCACATGAGCTGGTCGTAGCGGAGTCGCGGCATTGTCCATCGGACCAACACTTGAAGCGCGCAAAAGACGAACACTTTGACCATGTAAGCCCCAACCTGCAGGAGCACGACCAACAGATGAGGCAACTCAATCGTCACTCCCCCTGGGAACAGGAAGCCTTCGGTAGACAAGAACGGGACCTGCCATCCGCCAAAGAAAAAGGTGGTCACCACGGCGGAGACCACGGCAATCTCCACAAAGTCAGTCATAAAAAACATCAGGTATTTGATGCCCGAATATTCCGTAAAATAGCCGCTGACAATTTCCGACTCGCCCTCCGGTAAATCGAAGGGAGCTCGCTTCGTCTCGGCAATGCCGGCAATGAGCAACAACAGGAAGGCCACCGGCTGATACAAAATTCCCCAAGCCGGCAGCCACCCGCCAATCATGTGCCCCTGGCTGCGTACAATCTCCTGGAAGTCCAACGACCCGAAGGTGAGCACTACGGCCACCACAGCTAGGCCCATCGCCAGCTCGTAAGAAATCATTTGCGCCGAGCCGCGAATCCCACCAAGCAAAGACAGGCGATTGTTCGATGCCCACCCACCGAGAACCACGCCGTACACGCCCAGCGAGGTCATCGCCAGCAAGAACAACACGCCGACATCCACCTCCACCGCTTGCAGGTTCACCACCAGCTCCCCGACGTGGAGCCGATCACCAAACGGCACAACGGCAAAAGCGACAATCGCCGGAAACAAGCTGACACAGGGTGCAAGCGTGTGCAGTAAGCGGTCCACACCCCGCGGGATCACATCCTCCTTGGTCAGGAACTTGATCGGGTCAGCAAGCAAGGTGTTCACCAAGCCAGCCCCAGCAAAACCAAAAATCGCTGCTCGGTTGGCCCCGATCCGATCTTGAATCAGAGCACTACCCTTGCGCTCCACCCAGCCGAGAATACCGGCAAGATTCAGGACCATCCCGATAACCACCAGCGCTTTGATGGCCGACACCAACACCACGACCAACACGACCCACCCCTACTCGACGACACTCCTGCGGGACGCAACCCGTTCCTGCCAGCCGGCGCCTGCAAGCAACTGGCGACCCCTCAATCCCACTCCAGCGCTCCCTTTTGCCAGACGTAAAGCAACCCGACGCCGAGCACCAGTAAAAACACCATCATTTCCGCAAAACCGAACCATCCCAGCCGATCGAAAAGGACCGCCCACGGATACAGAAACACCACCTCGACATCGAAGACGATGAAGATGATGGCGGTCATGTAGAACTTCACCGGAAAGCGCCCCCATGCGCTGCCACTCGGTGGGTTTCCACACTCGAACGCTTCCCCTTTGGCCGGCGCCTCGGTGCGAGGGCCCAGGAGGCGACCGAGACTCACCATGATCGCCACCAGTCCGCCGACAAGAACAAACGTCACGAGCACCGAAATGGACTGCTCCATCTCTCTATACCACCTAGCCTTTGCCCGAGTGCAGAGGTTCCCCGTTGTTGGGGGACCCACCCAGGCCAGTGCGCGCGCAAGCACTAGGGAAAGCCCCGCTTTCAGTCAAGCCAAGGCGAATTTCTCGCCCGGAAGAAAAAACTTACCGCGCTCAGCAACGTTACTAATCGAGCCGCGAACGTACCCGCGCCCAGCAAGCGAACGCCCTCGGCCTCACCACTCAAAACGCCCAGTTGTGCCACCAACGCCTAGGCCAAAGGATCCGATTGAAAGAATTCTTTGCCACCGCCACCACCGAACAAATTTTGCAGATGGGGCTGGCAGCTTCGCGACCTCCTACGCACACCGCGAGAGACTTGCGCCGTAAGCGCAGCCGAACGAACCAACAGCTTGCGTTTTCTCAGAAAGCTGCAAACATTCTCGGCGTCTCACACTTGACGGGAAAAACGGTGAATCTATCGAACAGCAGAAGCGTCGGACGCCGGCGCGGAGGTTAGGGTTATGGCAAACTCGATCAAAACAACGCTTCTCTTGGGCCTACTCACGGGATTGATCCTCTGGTTCGGGCAGTTGTTTGGCGGATCTCATGGAATGGTTGTGGCCTTCCTGTTTGCCGTACTGATGAACTTCGGCAGCTACTGGTTCTCGGACAAAATCGTGTTGGCCATGTACCGTGCTCGCCCAGTCTCGGAGGCCGAGGCACCTGAACTATACCGGATGGTGCACAACTTGGCCATGAAGGCCGGCATCCCCATGCCGCGCGTTTACATCATCCCGTCGGAGGCGGCCAACGCCTTTGCCACTGGCCGCAACCCCAGCCACGCGGCAGTAGCCGTAACCGAAGGAATTTTGCGCATCATGAACATGGAGGAGCTGGAAGGGGTTCTTGCCCATGAGTTGAGCCACGTCAAAAACCGGGACATTTTGATTAGCTCCATCGCCGCCACCCTGGCCGGTGCGCTCATGCTGATGGCGGACATGTTGCGCTGGGGAGCCATGCTCGGCGCTGCATCGCGCGAGCGCGATGACCATGCCGGCGGCGTGGTTGGCTTGATTGCCCTGTCCATTGTCGCTCCCCTGGCCGCCATGCTGATTCAACTTGCGATCTCGCGAGCGCGGGAGTTCGAAGCCGACGCCAGTGCGGCACGGATTCTGGGCACTGGCGAGCCACTGGCGCGGGCACTCGAAAAATTAGAATTCGCCGCCCAGCGCTACCCATTGCCGGCCTCGGCACAAACGGCGCACTTATTTATCGTGAATCCGCTCCGCGGCGACGTCTTCGCTCGACTATTCAGCACGCACCCGCCAGTGGAAGAACGCATTCGCCGCTTGCGCTCGATGGAATGGCTGCGCTGAGGATCGGGTATCCGCACGCGCGTTGTGCTGACGACGATGGAGAGCGAGAAAGAAGGGCAAACCGAACGTAGCTTTAAAGTGGAAGATCGGCGGCGCTTCACAGCCACCGGTGATCCTCGTCCGGAAGCAGAAGGGACGCAACCTTATCAAGCTTCAGGCCAAGCTTCGGAAGAAGCGCGGTCGGTGGGAACCGCAGAGGCAGCGTTTCGGATGGAGGCGCCACCGCCCCCACCCTCAATCACCTTTGCCACGTTTATTCTGAGCCTGAGTACACAAGCTCTCGCCCACCTTGGCGAGATTCCGGACCCGGTGACGCGTGAGGTAAAAGCCGACCTGGCTGCGGCAAGCCAGATGATCGACATCCTCGCGATGCTAGAGCAGAAAACCCGCGGCAATCTCGACCAGCACGAGGCACAACTCCTGCGCGGCATTTTGTACGACTTGCGTTTGCGGTACGTCGAGAAAGCCAAAGCTTAGTCGGCGTAGGAGCGTCGGCGAGTTGAGGCGCACACGCGTCGCGAGGGTTGGGACAACAAGCTAACGGATGAGGAGGCTCATGAGCCATGGTTCGTTTTGACCGCCTAAAGGCGGGCGCTTTTTTGTTCAGTTTACTTCTCTTCTCCCTCAGCGCTGTCAGAACGGGAGCTATTAGCTTCTGGGGAGAGAGCGCCACCCCGACCCCGACGGCGCCTGGGGAACAAGTCCCGCAAGTGATCGCCCCGACAACCAATGCAACGCCGTGTGTTCCCGATTTTTCTGAACTTGCCGAGCGACTGAGTCCGGCGGTGGTGAATATTTCCACCACATCCACGGCCCCTACTGAGGGACGAAGCCAGATCTTCCCCGGTCCGTTCGGCCGCGGTCCGGAAGAGTTTTTTGAGCCATTTGAAAGGTTTTTCGGTCCCCCACGCCAATTCCGCCAACGGAGCTTAGGGTCAGGCTTCATCATCAATCATGAGGGCTTCATTCTTACGAACAACCATGTCGTGGAAAACGCAGACCAAATCATGGTCCGGCTGTCGAACGAGCAAGAGTACAAGGCGCGGCTGATCGGGCGTGATCCCAAGACCGACATTGCGGTGATCAAAATCGACAACGTTCCCAACCTTACCGTCGTGACGATGGGCAATTCGGATGAGCTCAAGGTGGGTGAGTGGGTGTTAGCCATCGGCAACCCCTTTGGCTTAGATCACACCGTCACTGCCGGGATCGTTTCAGCAAAAGGCCGTTACCTCGGCCAAGGGAGTTACGATCAGTTCATTCAAACTGACGCCGCAATCAACCCAGGCAATTCCGGCGGCCCACTGATCAACACTCGCGGGGAAGTCGTCGGGATCAACACGGCGATTTTTTCCCGCAGCGGCGGGAATATCGGTATTGGCTTTGCCATCCCAATTAACCTGGCCAAAGAACTCCTGCCAGAGCTAGAAGCCAAGGGCAAAGTCACCCGCGGTTGGCTCGGTGTCCTCATCCAAAGGGTGACACCGGATATTGCGGATTCCCTCGGTTTGGCGAAACCGGAAGGTGCCTTGGTAGCCGACGTCGTTCAAGACAGCCCAGCGGCAGAGGCAGGGATCAAGGTTGGCGACGTTATCGTCGAGTTTGATGGGCATACGATCAAGGAGTCCAACGAGCTTCCCTTGCTCGTAGCCCGCACGCCGGTCGGGAAAACAGCCAAAGTCAAGGTGCTGCGCGACGGGAAGCCAGTGGTCGTCGAAGTCAAAATCGGCGAGCTGAAAGAAGAAGAGCCGGCCGGCGAACCCTCAGGGGGGAGCGAGCAAGAGTTAGGTATAACGGTGCAGCCACTGACGCCGGAGATTGCGGAATCGCTCGGGTTGAGCCGCGATCTCAAAGGTATGGTGGTTGCCCGTGTGGAGCCAGGGAGCCCAGCAGATGAGGCCGGTTTGCGGCGAGGAGATGTGATCCTCGAAGTCAACCGCGAACCAGTGAAGGACCTCTCCTCCTACCGGAAGGCGCTGAAATTAGCTGCGAACAAGAAAACCGTACTGCTTTTGGTGCGTCGCGGCGAGAATACGATTTTCATCGCCATCAAGAGAGAAACCTAACCCAACGCACGACCTGGTTCCTGCTCATCAGGGCAGGAACCAGGTAACAGCTCATGTGGCGCAGGGTTGCCTGGCTCACGTTCCTCTTTTCCGCCGTTTCAGCGACTGGCCTGGTCGTTATTGGCTGGCTCTACCTCCAGCGGTTGCGTACCGATCTTTCAGTCCGCTTTCGCAACCATACCTGGCGCATCGCCTCGAAGGTTTATGCGGATTCCTACCTCGTGTACCCTGGAATCGATGTTGTCGCCGCAGGCTTGCGTGATCGCCTGTTCGAACTCGGATACGAAGAGCACGACGAGCCGCCAGACCGGCCCGGATTCTTCTGCATTAGCCCGGCGGATACTTGGCTCATTTATCAGCGCGCCTTCCCACCGTGGCGTCCGAACGGCGCCCTGATTCGGCTCGAACTCAGCGGCTCTCGGCTACAACGAATCGTTCACGCAACGACTGGGGAAGAACTCCCAACCCTCGAGCTGGAGCCCGCGCTCCTTTCTGGCCTCTACGCAGAGGAATGGGAGGAGCGGCGCATCGTCAGCGTGGAAGAAGTTCCGCCACTGTTGGTTCAGGCCATCCTCGATACGGAGGATCGACGCTTCTTCGAACACCGCGGAATCGACGTTTACGGCATTCTCCGTGCGCTTTGGGCTAATTTGCGGGCCCAGCGCGTGGTGGAAGGGGGCAGCACGCTGACCCAGCAGCTCATGAAAAATTTCTTCCTCGATGACGAGCGTACCCTTCGCCGCAAGTTGCAAGAGGCGATGATGGCATTCCTCATCGAGCGGGAATTCTCGAAAGAAGAAATCCTCGAAAACTACCTCAATGAGATCTACCTGGGGCAACGAGGAGCGCAAGCGATCCACGGCGTGTGGGAGGCTAGCCAGTTTTACTTTGGCAAAACACCTCGCGAGCTCACCGTGGCCGAGATCGCGATGATTGCTGGCCTCATCCGGGGGCCGAATCTGTACTCCCCGCACCGCGACCCGGACCGCGCACTGCGGCGCCGTAACCACGTGCTCGGGCGCATGCTGCGGGCAGGCCACATTGACGAGCAAACCTACCAAAAGGCTGTTGCCGAACCGCTACGAACTGCGCCCTACGTCCTGCGCACGCGCGACGCCCCGTATTTCTCCGACTTTGTGCGCCGCCAATTAGCGGAACTCTATCCTCCCGACATTCTATTCAACGAGGGACTCCGGGTGTTTACCACCTTGGACCTGCACCTCCAGCGCTTAGCCGAGGAGGCAGTCGCGCAAGGTTTAACGCGTCTGGAATACGCACACCGGCGCTTGCGAGCAGCCGCTGAGGAAGGCGATGCACTCCAGGCATGCCTGTTGGCCATCCAACCGCAAACGGGTTTTATCCGTGCCATGGTCGGTGGGCGCGACTATCGTTCCAGCCAGTTCAATCGTTGCACCCAAGCGCTGAGGCAGCCGGGCTCCGTATTCAAACCGATCATTTACGCGGCTGCGCTGCGGGTCACTCGCCAAGATCCAGAGCCGCTTCTGCCCACAACTCAAATTGACGACACTCCGTTCACCTGGACTTACGATGGTAGAACCTGGACCCCCTCCAATTACGAGCGGCGATACCTGGGAGTGGTCACCATGCGCACCGCGCTCGAACAATCGCTGAACGCAGCCACCGCTCGGTTAGCCTTCCAGGTAGGACTGCCAGAAATCATTACCACGGCTCGTGACTTGGGGATCTCGTCGCCGCTTCCCCCTTACCCTGCAGTGGTACTCGGAGCAGCGGAAGTTAGTCCGTTCGAGATTGCCCAAGCTTACTCCGTGTTCGCCAATGGCGGCGTGCGCACCCGCCCGTTGGCACTTCGGCGAGTCAGCGACCGAAGCGGTGTCCCACTGGAGCGTTCCATGATTGAGGTCGAGTCCGTGCTGCCTCCCGATACAGCGTTTCTTGTCACCCACATGCTCACCGGCGTCCTCGACCGCGGCACGGCCGCCAGCGCCCGGCGCCTCGGCTTCCGCGGCATTGCCGCAGGCAAAACTGGCACAACCAACGATTACCAAGATGCCTGGTTTGTCGGTTACACTCCGGAGTTGCTCACCGTCGTGTGGGTTGGCTTCGATAGCCAGCGCCCTGTGGGTCTGTCCGGAGCGCGGGCCGCGCTTCCCATTTGGGTGGAATTTATGAAACAAGCCACCGCCGGCTTACCCGCGAGCGACTTTATTCCTCCACCGAACGTTCGCTTGGTCCGAATCGACCCAGAGTCCGGTGCCCTGGCGACGGAAGATTGCCCTGAGGTGGTCGTCGAAGCCTTTTACGCAGACCACGTGCCGCTTCATCCCTGCCCCCTCCACGGCAACAACGCCACCGCGCCGCCGGCCCAAGAGGAGTAACCGAGACTCAGCATTGCCCTTTCCGACAGCTAATGCCTCACGCCGGGCCAGGAGCCGAGGGCGCGGCCTCCTCCGTGAGTTGCCCACGCACTTGTTCGACCGTGGATACAATGTCCTCCACAATCTGCGTCAGCGTGGCCTGCCCTGGCGTATAAATCCTCGCGACGCCGGCACGCCGCAACGCCTCATGATCTTGCTCCGGAATGATTCCGCCCACAAACACGGGAACATCCGTGAGTCCCTTCTGCCGCAACAGCTCGACCACTCGAGGCACGAGTGTCAGATGCGAGCCCGAATGGATCGACAGTCCTACCGCGTCCACATCCTCCTGGAGCGCGGACTCAGCGATTTGCTCCGGTGTGAGCCGGATCCCCTCGTAAATCACTTCCATGCCGGCTTCCTTGGCTCGCACCGCGATCTGCTCCGCGCCATTGGAGTGTCCGTCCAAACCCGGTTTCGCCACCAACAGTCGCAAAGGATGCCCCAGTCGCTGCGCGACGCGCTGCGTGTGCGCCCGCAGCGCCGCTAGACGCTCCCCGTCGGTTGCAAACGTCACCCCCTGTAAACCGGTCGGCGCACGGTACTCACCAAACACCTTGCGTAGGGTGGCCGCCCACTCTCCGGTAGTTACTCCTGCATGCGCTGCCCGGATCGACACCGGCATGATGTTTTGTCCGGTTCGGGCCGCCTCTTCCAAGGCCCTGAGCGCAGCTTCAACCTCGGCAGCGTTCCGCTTCGACCGAAACGCACGCAGCCGCTCGATTTGGCGCCGTTCTGCCTCTGGATCGACCACCAGAATGGCACTCGCGCCTCCCCCTTCTAACAACGGCGATGGTTCGTGCTCGGTGAACTTATTGACGCCAACGACAACAATTTCTCCCGACTCGATTTTCCGTTGCCGCTCGGCGTGGCTAGCAACCAACGCCCGCTTCATGGTCTCGATGGCAACGTTCGGGTCGCCGATTGCCAAAACCCGGTCCAGCTCTGCCTGCGCGGCTTCCATGAGTTGCTGGACCTTTTCCTCAATCACTCTCGACCCGGCGAAAATATCCTCACGGTATTCCAGCAAGTCGGTCTCGTAGGCGAGGACCTGCTGAATCCGCAGCGACCACTGCTGGTCCCACGGCCTGGGCAACCCGAGCGCCTCGTTCCACGCCGGCAACTGAATCGAACGGGCACGAGCTTCTTTCGAGAGGGTCACGGCCAACATCTCTAGGACAATCCGCTGCACGTTGTTTTCAGGTTGCTGAGCTGTGAGGCCGAGGGAATTGACTTGCACACCGTAACGGAAACGCCGCTTGGCGGGATCCTCCACTCCATAGCGCTCGCGGGTCAGCCGATCCCACATCCGCGTGAACGCCTTGAGCTTGCACATTTCCTCGATGAAGCGGATGCCTGCGTTTACGAAAAACGACATGGCACCAATGACATCGGGCATCGACACACCCGGGCGCTGCCGCACCCGGTCTAACACCGCGCAGGCGTTGGCCAGCGTGAATGCGATTTCCTGCACCGGCGTGGCCCCTGCCTCCTGCAAGTGGTAGCTGCAGACGTTCATCGGGTTCCACTTTGGAATGTGCTGTACCGTGTACTCGATCACGTCCACCGTCAGCCGCAGCGAGGGCTCGGGCGGGAAGGCATACGTACCACGGGCCAGAAACTCTTTGAGGATGTCATTTTGAGTGGTTCCCCGCAGGGTGTGCGGGTCAGCCCCTTGGCGCTCGGCCACCGCAACGTACAAGGCCAACAGCCAAGCAGCCGTGGCGTTAATCGTCATCGAGGTGTTCATCTTTGCCAGCGGGATCTGGTCGAAGAGGAGCTCCATGTCCTCGATGTGGCAAATGGGCACGCCTACCTTTCCCACCTCCCCAGAGGCCATCGGATGGTCGGAGTCGTAACCAGTCTGGGTCGGCAAATCGAAGGCGATGCTCAAACCTGTCTGCCCTTTGGCTAAATTCCGCCGGAACAATTCATTGGCAGCCCGCGGGTCGGTATGCCCGGCGTAGGTTCGCATCAACCAAGGTTCGTCGCGCTGAGTCATGGCGTGCACCTTATCAAGCGCACCATCAACGTGGCAAGAAAGGCTGGCCTGCCAGAGTGAAGGTCTCACGGCAGCTAGTTTCGGTTCGTGAGGTGCTCGTTTGCGCCGGCATCGTCCCACTGCCACTCCAAATTCAATGAACCAACGGCGGCGAGTCTGCTTGCAAACGGCCGTACCGTTGCGCCACCCATGTTCGCGAAGGCGGTGGCTCCCCCAAGTCGCCTAGAAGCAAGCTGCGGGCGAACCCCGCTGACTCGCTGCCTGACCTTGTCATGAAACAGCAAACATGCGACTAAGTGCGAGTTTTTAACTCTACCCCCGGGGGATCGTGAGGATGATACCGATTCACAAAGTGGTTGTTCTCGGAGCAAACGGAACCATGGGCGCCGGCAGTGGCGAAGTGTTCGCTGCCGGTGGCTGCGACGTTGTATTTCTGGCCCGCACGATCGAAAAGGCACACGAAGGGCTGGTCGCGGCGCAAAACATGGCCAAATCTGTGCGGATTGCAGATCGGATTTCGCTCGGCACCTACGACCAGGACCTCGAAGAAGCCGTGAGTAAGGCCGACCTAATTTTCGAGGCGCTAGCCGAAGACATGGAACTGAAAAAGTCGTTTTTCACCAAGGTCGACAAATATCGCCGCCCGGATTCCATCGTCGCTACCGTGTCTTCCGGGCTCTCCATCGCGGAGATGGCACTCGGCCGGAGCGAAAGCTTCCGGCGCAACTTCCTCGGCATTCACCTATTCAACCCACCCAGCGTCATTGTCGGTACCGAGGTGATTCCCCACCAGGAGACCGACCCTCAGCTTGTGCGGGAGATTGTGCAAGTGCTCGAACGGCGCTTTGGGCGCGTAGCCATCGTGGCAGCTGACAAACCGGCGTTCGCTGGCAATCGCGTGGGCTTTAAGGTGCTTAACGAAGTAGCGCAACTCGCCGAAGAGCACGGCGTGGCGTTCATGGATTACCTGATCGGCCCGTACACAGGTCGCGCGATGGCACCCTTGGCCACTGTGGACCTCGTCGGGTGGGACGTTCACAAAGCCATCGTCGACAATGTGTACGCTCATACCAAGGACGAGGCACACGATGCCTTCCGCCTGCCGGGGTACATGGAGGAGCTCATTGCCCGTGGCCACCTGGGGAACAAGACACCGCAATTCGGCGGCTTCTACCGGCGCGTTAAGGAAGGCAATCAAACGGTGCAGTTGGTGCTCGACCCCAAGACCGGCGCTTACAAGGATTTGCGCGACGCTGGTGTTCGGAAACTTCCGTGGCTCGAAAAAATTCGCGATTTGCACCACGTAGGGCGCTACCGCGAAGCCCTGCGACAATTCGTCGCGGCAGAGGGCCCGGAGGCCGACCTAGCCCGCAAGGTGGTGTTCGGGTACATCAGCTATGCATTGAACCGAGTGGGCGAGCAAGAAGTTGTCCGCGAGGTTCGCGACATCGACCGCATCATGGGCTTCGGCTTCAACTGGGCCCCGCCTTCTGTGCTCATCGACACCTTCGGGCCAGAAGAGACCATCCGCCAACTCGAGCGCTATAAACTCCCAGTGCCACCGGTGCTGCGGTCGGCCAAACCGGGCCAAAAGTTTTTCCGCGAGCCAAACGTCAACATTGGGCGTTTTTTTGCAGCCTAGCTCCCTGGCCTCGACCTCTGGTTGCACCAACGAAGGCTTCAATGATACGTTCGTCCGACACCGCAATCACACCCTAGGAGGATTCATGGCAGCTCCCGTATACATTTTGGGCGGATACCAGACCGACTTTGCACGGAATTGGAAAAAGGAAAACAAGCACATAGTGGCGATGATCCGCGAAGCCGTCGAGGGCGGGCTCGAAGCAACTGGCATCGATCCGAACGAGGTCCAAGTCGGTCACGTCGGCAACTTTGCGGCCGAGCTTTACGCCATGCAGGGGCACCTGGGAGCCTTTCTTGTGGATGTCGACCCGGCTTTTTCCGGGCTGCCAACCGCGCGGCATGAAGCGGCTTGCGCTTCCGGAAGCATTGCCATCCTGGCAGCATCGGCCGAAATCGAGGCTGGCCGGTACGACCTCGCCTTGGTTGTCGGTGTCGAACAAATGAAAACCGTGGATCCCGCAAAAGGTGGCGAGTTTCTCGGTACCGCGGCGTGGTACGAGAGAGAGGCGAAAGGCATCGAGTTCCCGTTCCCGAAGCTCTTCGGGCGCCTGGGGGATGAGTACGACCGCCGTTATGGCCTCAAAGATGAACACCTCGCCCACATCTCAGCGATCAACTACTCGAACGCCAAGCGCAACCCGTTGGCTCAAACCCGCACCTGGTACATGACCGAGGATCACGCGCGCTCGGTTGACAAGTTCAACACCGTCATTGGTGGGCGCATCAAAATTTCCGACTGCTCCCAGGTGACTGACGGAGCGGTGTCGCTTTTCCTCGCGTCGGAGAAGGCCGCTGCCGCTTATGCTAAAAAGCGCGGCATTGCCCTCGAAAGCATCCCGCGAATTCTCGGATGGGGTCATCGTACCGCGCCCATCGAGTTCGACACAAAGATCGCCGAGAGCAAAAACAATCCCTACGTGCTCCCGCACACCCGGCAAGCCATCTTGGATGCGTTCCGGCGTGCAGGAATCCCCGATGTGTGGTCGGTACAAGCCATCGAAACACACGACTGCTTCACAACCTCCGAGTACATGGCAATCGACCATTTTGGGATCACCAAACCGGGCGAGTCATGGAAAGCAATCGAGGACGGCACGATCGAAATGGGTGGAAAACTCCCAATTAACCCAAGCGGCGGGCTGATTGGCTGCGGCCATCCTGTAGGTGCTACAGGTGTGCGCCAAGTGCTCGACGCGTTCAAGCAAGTCACTGGTCAGTGCGGCGACTATCAAGTGGAAAATGCACGGCGTGTCGCCACCCTCAATATCGGCGGCAGCGGTACTACCAGCGTATCCTTTGTGGTCGGTTTTGCTTAATCCCACATTGGGCGGCACGGCTACAATTTATTGCCACCGATGGGTTTTCTCGGCGTGCGAGCGCGTGAAGGCGTAAGCAGCCGAGGGGCCAGCCGAATCACCGTTGAACCCAGATATGAGTGAGGACTTCGGGAGTCAATCAGTTTCTTTGCACGGTAAATTGCACGGCAAGGTCGAGGTGCGGAGCAAGGTTCCCTTGCAAAACCGGCTTGACCTTAGTCTCGCCTACACTCCGGGGGTTGCACAAGTTTGCTTAGAAATTGCTCGCAATCCTGAACTGGTGCACGAGCTCACGGTGAAGCACAACACCGTGGCCGTGGTGTCCGACGGCTCCGCCATTTTGGGGCTCGGGAATTTGGGCGCCGCCGCCGCTATCCCGGTCATGGAAGGAAAAGCGGTGCTCTTCAAGGAGTTCGCCAATATTGACGCTTTTCCCATTTGCTTGGACACACAGGATACGGACGAAATCGTACGAACCGTACGGATCCTTGCCCCTGTGTTCGGCGGGATCAACCTCGAGGATATTGCCGCCCCTCGCTGCTTCGAGGTGGAGGCAAGGTTGCAGGATCTCGGCATCCCCGTGTTTCACGACGACCAACACGGCACTGCGATCGTCGTGCTGGCTGCGCTCATCAATGCGCTGAAAGTCACACGCAAGGATTTGTCGCAGTGCACGATCGTCTTTAGCGGTAGCGGTGCATCAGCAATCGCTTGTGCCAAGTTGATCCGCAGCTTTGCAGAACTCGGCGTCTTTCCAGCGCCCGGCGACGTGCTGCTGTGCGACTCGAAAGGCATTGTCCACCGCGGTCGCAGCGATTTAAACCCATACAAGCAAGAGCTGCTGGAGTGGGCCAACCGTTCGAATCGCAGTGGAAACTTGGCTGACGCCTTGCGGGGAGCGGATGTTTTCATCGGACTGTCGCAGGCAGGGTTGGTGAGCCCGGAAATGGTGCAGTCCATGAATCCCGAGCCCATTGTGTTTGCCATGGCAAACCCAGTGCCGGAGATCATGCCCGACCTTGCCCGCGCCGCTGGCGCCGTGGTCGTGGGGACAGGACGCAGCGACTTCCCCAACCAAATCAATAACGTGCTCGCTTTTCCTGGAGTCTTTCGCGGCGCGCTCGACGCCAAAGCCAAAGTCATCAACGAGGAAATG